>JBIKTI010000484.1:0-3795 GCA_044348205.1 Phycisphaerales bacterium
GGCTGCCATCTGACCAACGCGCTTCGACTTGATTTTGACTTCCTGCAGGTCTTCCGGCTTCGGTGCGGTCGCGCCCTTGTACATCCCGTAGACCTGAGCCCCGGTGTTCACGATGTCCTTCAAGTCGTCCATTGTCGAGCGCGCGGCAGGCAGGTCGCCCGCAGTCTGCAGTTCGGGGATGTCCATCGAAGTCGGGATGGCGATTCCGTTCACGGGCTCGTAGGGCATCACCTGCCCACCGCCGGCCTTCATGAACTTCGGCGCGAGACCGTTGGCGTCTTCGGTCGCATCATAAGGCAACACAGGGCCGCCATCCGCACGCGCGAGGCCGCCACGATATGTCGCTTTGCGGCCCGTGACCATTTCGTCCATGCCCGTGGCCACGCTTCCCGGCTGAGTCGTGGTTGTCGTCGTCGGCGCAGGCGCGGGAGGCGTCGCGGGTGCTGAGGGCGCTGAGGGTGCCGGCGTTCCCATGACTTTGCCGCTCAGGTCGTACAGACCGCTTGCGGTGTTGGTCAACTGCTCCAAGTCGTCTGCAGAAGACGGGCGAGGGGCCAGTCCCGGCGCGACCGTAAGTTGCCCCACAGGCAGCGTCGCGTTCGGCACATATCCGGCGCCACCCGGCACTCCGGACATGCTGCGACCGGCCGCGGCGTGCGGCCCGTACATTTGCGCCTGCGCAGCAATCAACTGCGCGAGGTCGAGGCCGCCCATGACAGGTGTGCCACCATCGGCAAACTTGGCGCGACCAACAGCCTCGGGATGCTTCTTCTCGACCTCATCCGCCATGAGACCAATCTGCGTCGCCGGTTCGCCCTTGATGTTGTACGAGTAGATTTTCTGCCCGTCGTAGGTGTGCCCGATGTGCTTGATGTTTTCTTTGACGCGACGGTCAGACATCATTGCTGCCATCTGGACAATTGCCTGCAAATCTTTTGAGCGAGGGTCTTCGCTGTACAAGTTGCTCTGAGCGACGGCAAGTTCGGGGGTTTTCGCAGGCTCATCTGGAATGCCAGACTGCGCCTTGGGAACATCCACGGTTTGCGGAGGCTTGAGCCCGGCCTCCTGCGTCATGTCGTCGTTCTTGGTCTTGATGTCTTCCGCTTCTTTCTGGCGGCGCAATTCATCGGCCTGACGCTGCGCGACCATCGGGTCCGGACCCGCGAGTCCGCCGTTTGCAAAGCCCATGCCGGCATGCTGCGGCTTGACGCGGCCGCCTTCCATAGCCTTGCCCATCTCGGCAGCGTCTTGCGTGGCCGTGTCGTAGTTGACGGTCTTCAGGCCGCCCGCGAGGCCGACCGCTTCGGGGTGGTCTTTCTCGACTTCCTGTGCCATGAGACCCATCTGGGTCTGAGGCTGCCCCTTGTAACGGAACGAGTAGATGGGCTGACCATCGAAGGTCTCACCGACCTTTCGCACATCCTCTTTCGCGCGGACATCCGACAGGATGGAGCCCGGCTGCCGAGTGGTCGTCGTCGAACCCGAGAGCGCACCGGTGCCCATCGCGATGTTCGCGAGGAACTGGCTGACTTGGAACGGGTACGCGACCGACTGCAGGAACTGGTTGTACAGCGCCTGCAGGCCTGCCTGCCCGGTCTGCTGCTGAATCTGACCTGCAGCCATCTGAGCCTGCCCGCCCTGCAGCGCCGCCTGCTGCGCGCCAGAGCCAAGGCCTGCCATGGCCTGCGAGGTGCCCGCTCCCATGCCGTAAAGGCCCTGTCCAAGCCCCTGCCGCGCCTGCGCGGCGGCGAGGTCCTGACCGAAGGCCTGCTGACCGATGGCGGCCTGCTGCTGAGAGCCGGTGACGCCTTGACCGAACAACTGCTGCCCAAGTCCCTGCATGGCCTGACCACCAGAGATGCCCTGCCCGAACAACTGCTGCGCGAGAGCGGCCTGCTGCTGCGCGGCGCCCGTGCCCTGCCCGTAGAGCAACTGGCTGAGCGCGGCTTCCTGCTGAGCCTGCGACATGCCTTGGCCGAAAATCTGCTGCGCAAGCGCGGCCTGCTGACCGGCCGTCGTCGCGCCCTGCCCGAACAGAGCCTGCGCGGCAGCCTGCTGCTGCTGAGCGGCAGTTGCACCCTGTCCGAAGATTTGCTGCCCGAGCCCGGCGGCCGCCTGCCCCGTTCCCAACTGCTGACCGAAAATCTGCTGCGCCAGTGCAGACTGCGCCTGCGCCGAGGCCATGTCCTGTCCGAAGCCCGCCTGCCCGATGCCAAGCAACTGCTGCGCAGCCGCGGCCTGCGCCGCACGGTTCGCCTGCTCGGCCCCGAGCCCGACGCCCTGCTGCTGCTGCGCGGCGCCGAGCGCCTGCCCGTAGCCCTGCTGCAGGAGGTCTCCAAGGACCTTGCCCTGCGCCAACTGCTGCTGCTGATTCAGGTTCGCAGCGACGATGCCGGCTCGGTCACCGCCGAAAGCCCCCGAGCGGATGGCGTTGCCCAACTGCTCGGACTGCGCCTGCTGCGCCTGCTGATTCAGGAGCGCCGCGGTCGGCGCCACCACGCTCGAGAGGAACGGGCTCATGTACCTGTTGATAGCCGCCGAGTCGAGTTCGGACGGATTGACCCCGCGCGCGCCGGCAAGGCCGAGCGCGGTCGAGACGGCCTGATACGGGGAAGCCCCCGCTCGAGCGCCTCCAATGGTGTCTGCGGCGGCCCCCTGCAAGGGTGCAGCAGCCCCGGGGGCGCCGGCAATCGACGCCCCTGCGAGGCCGTAGAAGGGCGCAGCGGCCATCTGGCCGGCCTGCAACTGCTCGAGGGCCGACTGAGTCAACCCCTGCCCCTGCTGCTGTCCTGCCGCGAGGTTCTGCAAGGCCGCCGTCTGGACCGGCGCGGCGCCGGCACTGGCGTCCGCCTGCGAGGAAAGGGAGGCCGCCGCCAACTGGCCGCCAATGTCCTGCGCCGCGCCGATGTTCTGGACCGCCTGAGCCTGCAAAGGGTTCGCGTAGTCGCCGGCGCCCTGATACGCCGCACCGGCCATGAGGTTGTACGGCGTCGCACCCGCAAGGCCGCCGTAGTACGACTGCATGGCCATCCGGTTGTAGATGTCGCCGACATCCTGTCCCTGCGAGATGTCGTTGGCCGCCTGCTGATAGAACGGCACCGATGCCATCTGGCCGCCCATCAACTGGTTGGTGGCTTCGTCGTAGTAGGGCTGCGCCTGCCCCGTCGCGTAGTTGATGTTCTGCATGCCCGCCAACTGCGTCGGCGTCATGGGCGCTACGAATGCGTTCGGGTCGTCCGAATAGGACTGAAACGGCGTCCCCGCGGTCTGCTGCGCCTGTTGGTTGACGGCGTTGTACCGCGCCAGAACCTCTGGCGGAATCTGAACTGATTGCGTGGATGTCGAGGATTTGCCGCCCATCTTATGCTCCGTTCATCCACGCTCCAGTCCGCGCGCCATAGAGGAAGAAAGCCCCGCTAGGTTTCCCGAACTGGCGCTCGTACAAGCGCACCTTCGCTTCGGTGCGATGGTTGGATAGTACGCCGATGATGAGAGGGATTCCAAGGTCATCGGCTACCTTTTTGCTGAACTCGCAGAGTTTTCGCGCGCGACCGCCTTTGGCGCTGCGATATTCGGGATGCGTGAACACGGCGCGCTCCTCAACCACGAGAGTGTCGGAGTACCACATCTGACCAATGCGCAGCAGCACGCACGCCTCTATCAACTTGCCGGGCTCACCAATGACGCCGACGATGCCATGGTCCTGATGCAGTGCCGGCCAGATTTCCGCGGCCAGTTTTCCCGGGTTCGGATTTAGGAAACCGTTCTCCTCGACGGCCACCATCGCAATCTTCA
>JBIKTI010000317.1:0-3781 GCA_044348205.1 Phycisphaerales bacterium
TTGTCGTCTGGCGGCTGGAAGCGCGCGGGCGCGTGGAATCGCGGCATTCCGTCTCGACGGAGATCATGAGTGCCCGTCAGACGGAGTCCGAACGGAGTTCGGACGCAGTCTGCGGAACGGATGGTGTCAGCCGTCGACTCCGACGCGAACGGTTCCGGAGAGTCGCGTCTGCGGGCACTCGTTCACTGCGCAGCACGAAGGCGGCCGCCGCCTCAATGGAGTGAGCCGCCGCATCCGCGCGCGCTACAGCATCGGAATCTTCACCGCTTCGCGCCGCGCGCACTGCTTGGCGAGTTCGTAGCCCGCGTCTGCGTGGCGGAAGACGCCCATCATCGGGTCGTTCGTCAGGATGCGTTCGATGCGCGCCGATCACGGTCGCTTTGCGGGTCTACCGCACTCCGGACAGAGATCCTGATCGGCTCGGAGCGCGTGGTGGCACGCGGCACAACGGACCGCCTCGCCACAGTCCCAGCATTGCTCGGCGTTGGGCTCCGGCAGGGCCCCGCAGCATCCGCATCTTCCCGCATCGGCGCGATGACGCCAGCGCCAAGGGGCCGAGGCGAGACGCGGGGCAAGGATGGCGAGAAGAACACCGACGGAGAGCGCGGCCAGCGCGCCGATCAGGAGCGCCGGGCTCGTGCGTGATTGAAGTCCCATCTCTCGAAGGTACAAGTCCACCAACTCCGGATCGAACCTGCCATCGGGCACGAAGCCTCGAGCTTCCCGCAGGAACATCGTGAGGAACAGCGCCGCCGCCGTCCCCGCCAGAAGGGTGCCTGTCGTCCTGATCCGTGCCATCGCCGCACGCAGTCGAAACCGCCTCCAGGGGGTCGTGCCGGAGTCGGGCGCCGCGAGGGCCTCTCGCGGGCTCTCGAGACTTGATCGGGGAACGAAATCCCGAATCGACGACTCCTCGACACGCGCGGCTCGAAACACCCGCAAACAGACAATCGCGAGCATCGTGCCTAGGCAAAGAGGAAGCGCGGCGCGAGTCCAAAGCAGAGGAGTTGGCGAGACCACCTCGAGCCAGGTAGCCCACTTCGGCGGATAGGTCGATGGTCGCCATCGCGCAAGGAACTCGCTCGCACTCAGACTCAGCGCTCCCAATCCGAGCGAGCCAAACAGGACTGAGCGGCGGTAGTTCGCGCGAACCGAGTCGAGCCAGTCGGCGCACGGCCGTGATGGAGCCCTCGCCCGAGGCACGCTGACCGCAGCGCCCCACGCGAGTCCAAGTCCGACGGCGAGCGAACCCGGCAGCCACACCTGCAGAAGCGGTTCCATTGACACCGCGGCCATGGAATGTGAGGACGCCTCCTCTTGTGCAACTCTCCACTCTGGCTTGCTGTCCCACAGGAAAGGGTTTCGTGGCAGCGGCGCCCTAGCCGCTTGAGACTGGCGCATCAACTCCCGGGCGCGATGCATCGCTTCATGCGCGATGACCATGTATGACAGGCTGAGCACGGCTGCGGCCGCCACAAGCCACCTGAGTCTCTTCGGGTGAATCCGCCAGAGCGAGGCCAGCGCGGCGGCATCAGGCGCCAGTGATCTCCAGGCGGTCGTCTTGCTCGTCATGCGCGGTCTCGGAGAAGAGCCTCGGGCGTCAATGCCGACCATGCCCCCGCATGATGCTCCTAATGATACCGAGGTGCGAATCGTGGTCCTGGCACAGAAGGAGGAGCGGGGGCGGAAGGTGCTGGCGGTGGCCACGCCAACGGGGTGGGAAAGCACATCTCCGAGCGGTCCCACTGCGGAGCATCCGTGGACCCGCAGCATGCGCACCATGCCGCCGCCCCGCTCGGAGAGAAAAACACCGCGTCAAAGTACAATTCTGCGACTCGATAGCAGTCGGCTAAGTTGCTGGGACACTCGCTGCCTGGCGGGTTCCACTGGGGAGAACCGGTCCTGCACTTTTGCCGCATGCAATGGTGCCACCTGAAGTCGCATGAACCCTTGCCGTTTCGAACCACGCCGCCACCGATGCCTCCGATGGGTCCACCGTGCCTTCCGCAGGATCCATAGCAGGCGTCGTGGTGGAAGCAGCACTCATTGAAACACTGGTTCGGGTAGCTGTTGCCGCCAGCTGCACCGCAGTAGCCACCGTAGGTCCAGTCATACGGCCATGGCTGCCCAGTCCATGCGCACCCGATTCCTGGCGTGTTGCAGTTGTTCTCCGCCATCGTCGCGCACAACGCATCCCAGTTCTCGCAGCATGTCGAGTCGATCGCGCAGACGATCTCGTCGCAGTAGTGGGAGACGGTCGGGTGGTCGGCGTTGGCGGAGTTGTAGAAGTCCGCGGCGAGCTCCTCGCACGCGTCGCTCCAGTCGTCCGCGCAAACCGGAAGAAGCGCCGTCACTGCGGCAACGCACTCTGGGGTGTGCAATGCCATCGGCTCGAGCGTCCCGACGCCGATGAGTGCTCGGAGCCCATTTTCGGCGGCGATACGAACGGCGACGGGCCAGAACCAAGGATCCACGAAGAGATCCGCGCACTTGCTGAGTTGAAGCGCGCGTGCGCCCCAGTCGACATCGGGATCCTGTTCGGTCGAAAGCGCTTCCCAGAACATCTGCAGGTCGACCCCGTTGACTTCGCCGTCGAGGTTGACGTCTGCCTTCGGACTCGCGGCGACGAGACTCTCGAAGAACGGCGCAATGTCCTCCGCATCGGTCTTGCCATCGAGCGTCGGGTCGACCGAGTCGCGAACGAGCCTGCACAGCTGCATGCCGCCGTCCTGGCGGATTCGAGCGGTGAGGATCGAGAGGGACGGGTCGATGGAGGATGCGAACACGAAACGGCCATCGGCAAGATCGTCGAGGCGCATCGTGTCGTTGGCCTGCATCAAGACCGCATACTGCGGCTGAAGCGGGTCCACGCCGTCGAATGCCACCCCCGCGGCATGGAGCCCGTTTGTCACGGCGAGGGCGACAACGCTGGCGGGGCCGGCCGTCGGGCTGTGAAACACGCCGCTCTCTTCCCCGTAGACCCAGCAGGACCGCGTGGGGCCGTTGGTCGCAGTCTCGACCTCGGTCACGATGCCGACTGCCGCGCCGTCCTCCGACACTGCGGTCGCGACCCAGTCCCACTCGGGCAATCGCTCGACGAAAATGCGTGTTGGAGCGGTCGCGGACTCCGACCCTACAACGAGCGTCTCAAGCTCCGCTTCCGGGCCGAAGACAGCGGCGGTCGCGCCGGCATGCGCGCTCACCCTGAGGCTCGGCGAGAACGCAACGCCCGAGACGCGATCCACTCCCGAACTCGGCAGAGGCCCGAGGGAGGTCCAGCCGGCCGACAGTCCGAGCATGGAGGCGGGGAGGCTCACCCAGACCTCCGCGGCGGTTGGTTCACCATCCCTCCACCCAAGGGCCACGATGGCTCCGAACTCCGTGGCTCCCAGCGGAACCATCTGGGAGACGGCCGCCGGGTGCTCGAGATCAACCACACGGTAGGGTCGGCTTGCGGCCTCAACCAGAACGCCGAGTGCACGGCCCTGCGGCATCTCAAGCGCGCCAAGTGTCGTCAGGGCCGCAAGTGAAAGGTTCAGACTTGAAGCGCGCGCACGGTCAGAAAGCAACCGGGGCAAGAGCGAAGTCAATGGCACAGCGAACTCCGTGGGGGGAGGAAGGAGGGGCAGACCGGCGGTCTGCGTGGTCGCGGAGGCGTGTGGGCCGCGCGCGAACGGCGTGCGCGCGGCGTTGTCGCGAACATACTGCAATCCCCCACACGTCAAGTGAAATCAGGACAAATCGAGGATTTGTCGTCTGGCGGCTGGAAGCGCGCGGGCGC
>JBIKTI010000318.1:0-3755 GCA_044348205.1 Phycisphaerales bacterium
GAACAGCCGCTGGGTGCGTCGCTTCTGCATGGCATCCTGCGAGACACCAGCCGCGCTCCATGCGGCCGAATCCGATCGTGTCGCCGAGACCGTCTGCATGCGGTCAGGTTGACCAGTAGGCCCAAGGCTTCAAGATGCTTGCGAGCCTCTGAACGATAGTTCAGGCGATCCGCAGGTCGGGCGAGTGTCAACGCTTCGGTATAAAGGTTGCACCCCGTGCTCGCCCGACGATTCCGAGCGAGGATCACAAAATGTCGGATTGTGACGCCACCGCAACGACACTCGCCGCGTCGATCTTCGGAAAGACCGATCCCGGCGAGACTTGCGGACCACGCGCGTCAGTACGCGATGCAGTCCTCGATGGCACGCACCACGCGCGTCGCATCGGGCAGGTAGTCGAGCTCGAGCTTGTAGTACGGCATCGTGGTGTCGAAGCCAGCCACGCGCTGGACAGGCGCCTCGAGTTGGAGGAAGCAGCGCTCCATGATGCGCGCCGAGATCTCGGCGCCGAAGCCGCAGGTCAGCGGCGCCTCGTGGACGACCACGCAGCGGCCCGTCTTGTTGACGCTCTCGGCGACGGCGTCGATGTCGAAGGGATAGATCGTGCGGAGGTCGATCAGTTCGATCGACTTCCCCGACTTTTCGATCGCCTGCATGCACTGGATGACGCTCGCACCCCAGCTGACGATCGTGAGGTCGGTGCCTTCGCAGACCGTGCGTGCCTTGCCGATCGGCAGGGTGTACTCGTCCTCGGGGACTTCCTCGCGGAAGGCTCGGTAGATGCGCTTCGGCTCGAAGTAGAGAACGGGATCGGGGTCGCGCAGCGCGGACACCAGCAGGCCCTTCGCGTCGTAGGGCGAGCTCGGCATCACGACCTTGAGGCCTGGGGTGTGGGCGTAGATCGCCTCGGGCGAATCGCTGTGGAGCTCGGGCGCGTGGATGCCGCCGCCGACGGGAATGCGGATCGTCATCGGCACGGTGAATGCGCCGCGCGTGCGGCTGCGCATGCGCGCGGCGTGCGAGCAGATCTGGTCGTAGGCGGGGCCGAGGAAGCCCTCGAACTGGATCTCGGGCACGGGATGGAGGCCGCCCATCGCGAGGCCGATCGAGAGACCGATGATGCCCGACTCCGCGAGCGGCGTGTCGAACACGCGCTTCTCGCCGAAGCGCTTCTGCAGGCCTTCGGTGACGCGGAACACGCCGCCGTTGACGCCGATGTCCTCGCCGAGAAGGACGATGTTCGCGTTCTTCTCCATCTCCTGGATGAGCGCGAGGTTGATGGCCTGGACAAGGTTGAGGTTCGCCATGGAAGTGTCCGGATCTGTCGGGTGCTTTGAGTCGGCTTCTGCTCGGTGGATCGGTCGCGTTCAGTGATGCGCGGCCTGCGCCTTAGTGATGCGCGGCTTGCGCCTCGGTGCTCATCTGTCGCGCGCGCTCCTGCGCTTCGGGCGGAAGCTGCGACGGGTCCTGGCCGAGCGAATGGGTGTGCATGGTGTCGCGCTGCGCGGCGAGATCGGCGGGGATCTCGGCGTACATCGAGTCGAAGAAGTCGGCGCGGTGCGGCGCTGCGATGCCCTCGGCGCGCGCGACGGCGTCCGCGTTCTCCTTCTCGATCCTCTCCGCGAGCGCGGCTTCCTTCGAGTCGTCCCACAGCTTGCGGGCGACCATGTAGTTGCGCAGACGGATGATCGGATCGCGCGCCTTCCACGCGTCGACCTCGGCCTTGTCGCGGTAGCGCGTGGCGTCGTCGGCGGTCGTGTGGTCGCCGAGGCGGTAGGTCACCATCTCGACGAAGCACGGCAGACCCGTCTGGCGGGTGTACTCGACCGACTTCTTCATGGTGTAGACCGTGGCGAAGAGGTCGTTGCCGTCGCACTGGAGGCACGGCATGCCGTAGGCGATGCCGCGCTGGGCGAAGGTCGGCGCAGCGCTGTTGATCTTGGAAGGGGTCGAGATCGCCCAGAAGTTGTTCTGGCAGACGAAGACGACCGGGATCTTGAGGTTCGAGGCGAAGTTGCACGCCTCGTGGAAGTCGCCTTCGCTCGAGGCGCCGTCGCCGAAGAAGGTGCAGGCGATGCGGTCGAGGCCCTGGTAGCGAGCCGCCATCGTGAGACCCGCCGCGTGGAGCATCTGCGTTCCGAGCGGCACATAGATCGGAGTCACCCAGTGCGGCTTCGGCATCGCGTTGCCGCGCTCGTCGCCCATCCAGTGGAGGAGGATCGCTTCCTTCGGGACACCGCGCCAGAACAGGCCGCAGTTCTCGCGGTAGCAGGTGACCATCCAGTCATCCTTGCGCAGCACATAGGCGGCGCCGAGGCTGGTCGCCTCCTGGCCCATGTTCTGCGGGTAGGTGCCCATGCGTCCCGAGCGCTGCAGGCGGAACGCGACCTGGTCGAGCTGGCGGCACGACGACATCGCCTCGTACAGCTTGATGAGATCGGCATCGGGGATGAGCCCCTTCCCGAGCTTCTCGTCGAAGTTGCCCTTCTCGTCGAGAATCGAGATGTGTTCGATCTTGGTTTCGTAGGCGGTGGTGATGGGCATGGTGGACTCGGGAAAGAACTGTCTTGGCCACTTGCTGCTGACAAAGCGTAATGCCTGTCGGCCAACGGCCTTCGGCGGGCGAAACGCCCCCGAAAACCATCGTCCGACGGAATCCCGTCGCGGTCGGCGAGTGTAGCAGCGCTACCCCTCCGCTTGCCCCGCGCGGATCGCGTACCGGAGCCGCCGTTTGCCCCCACCGACACGAACCGTGACGCCGCCGACCGTCCATGCGTCCCAATAGTGAAGCGCCGTAGTGAAGCGCCGTAGTGAAGCGCCGTGGTGAAGAGTCGTGGTGAAGAGTCCGAGTAGTGCTCGCCAGCCCACCCTTACTCAACCAACACCACCCACGGAGGCTCACGGAGCGCGCGGGCCAGCCCCGCGTCGGCGGTGATCAGCGGAACTCCCGCCTCGACGGCGATCGCTGCATAGATCCCGTCGTAGGCCCCGACCCGTTGGCCCAACAGCTCGAGGTACCGATCGATGGGTGTACGCGCCCACGGAACACGGTCCATCGGTAGATGAGCGATCGTCGTCGCACAGGACCCGAGGAGCGCGGCTCCTCGACACTGCTTGGTGACCGCCGACATCACCTCTGCAAAGAAAACCTCCGGCACAATGAACGGCGGTGGCGCGAGCGGATCTCCATCCGCGCGACGGACCAGGTCGAGAAGCATCTCCGTCGCTTCCGTCGCTTGCTCTGGAATGAACCAGCGAGCTGCAACCGACGCATCGAGCACGCTCCGTGTCGGAGCACGTGCTCCAGTCCTCTCCCCGACTGCGATCATCCCCTACCTCCTGATTGATCATCTTGTTCTGACCGACCTTCCGATTGCCTTCCGCTCGAAGCGTCGAGGATCTGCTGGGTCCGCTCGTCACGGAGCTTGTTGATCAACTCCGCCGCTGCGAGATCCGCGTCGGGAGGACGACCCCTTTCCCTCCACTGCTTCGCGATCGCCTCACGCACGCGCCGAATGTCTGCGATCAGCTGTGCGCCACGCTCCGTCCGCTCGTGTTCCTCAAATCGCCCTGTCATCCGGTACCTCCTGAACTCCTCGAACGGAATCACAGCCGCCACCGGCTTTCCGCGCCGAAGGATGAGCGTGTAGCCGCCGTGCCGCCGCACGCGGTCGACCTCTGTGCCAAGCGCCGCACGCAACGCCGCCAGCGGCAAAGCCCGCGCGCCGTCGGGGATGTCCGCCTTCGACGGGCGC
>JBIKTI010000483.1:0-3752 GCA_044348205.1 Phycisphaerales bacterium
TTTCTGTAAGAATTTCTTGTTCCTTTTGTTCCTCCTTGTTTGCATCGTGCTTTTTCATAACCGGGATTGTGGCTGAGGTTGTTTTGTTTTGGTTGTTTTCTTGTTCTCAGCCTCTAGAGGAGATGTTGGCTGATGGGACAGGTGGTAAGTCGAAGTTGTTGTAATTGCGGAGGTTTATTTGAGCCTGATTGTCGTAATCGGAAACGTCAGGTGAGCTGTTCTAGTGCGGAGTGCCGAGGAGCGATGAAGGCAGCTCGGCAGCGGCGGTGGTTGGATAAGGCTGAAAACAAGAATTACTTTATCGGTCCCGAGCATGTGGAGCGAGTTCGGGAGTGGAGGTCGCATCATCCTGGATACTGGAAGCGTGAGGGGGTCAAAAAGCGTGCTCCGTTACAAGACGCACATATGAGCCAAGTAGTTGAAAAAGCTGCTGATCTAAAAACTCCGTTACAAGACGCTCTTTCGAATCAATCTATTGTATTAATTGGACTAATAGCCCAGATCTCTGGATTTACGTTACAAGACGACATGGCTTCGACCTTCGCTAATCTGTTACGTATTGGACGTGACATTTTGAGCATGGCGGAGGTTAGTCTTAATGATTCGAAAACATTTAATCGTTCCGGAGCGAGAAAGACGGATTCCCAAACAGTTTAGTTGGGTCGATCAGGAGCTTGTACGGGGTGGGCATACTCAGCGTGTGAGTGCTGGGGCGCTTGGATTGTATCTATTCCTGGTAGCAGTAGGGGATTTACAGGGGCTTTCTTACTTCTCCGATCGCACTATTGGGCAATATGTATTGGGCGATATCGGACGGCTTCGTGCTGAGCTAATTAGAGCTGATCTTATTGCGTATCGAGCACCTCTTTATCAGATCCTTTCCCTAGGCTCGACAACGTCGCGTCGTCCAAATGCAACAGGTGGAGGATTTAAATCGATAGCAGACGTTCTTCAAACCATAGGAGGACGTCGTTCATGATCGATTACGAGACATTTTCAAAGATAAAACTTTACGCAGAGCGCGATGGGTTAAACATTCAACAGATCGCCAGTCGGCTTGAGCTTGATTGGCGCACCGTTGCAAAGTGGATTAATAAGCCAAGATTTGTACAGCGTGCACTATCGGCTCGAGCAAGCAAACTTGACCCGCACAAGGACTACATTCAGCGGCTTCTTGAAAAACATCCCTACACCACAAAGCAGATTTTCCAGCGCATCAAGGAGCATGGATATTCAGGCGGCTACACCATAGTTACGGAATATATAGCCAAGGTTCGTCCTCCTCGTCGTGAAGCTTATCTTAGCCTTTCGTTTGCTCCTGGCGAATGTGCTCAGGTTGATTGGGGTAAATTTGGCACTGTGCGGGTCGGAACAACAACGCGGCGACTCTCATTTTTCCTCATGGTGCTGTGCCAAAGCCGTATGATTTATCTTGAATTTAGCCTACTCGAGACGATGGAGCACTTTTTGTCTTGCCATCAGAATGCCTTTTCATTTTTTGGAGGGGTTCCACAAAATGTAATGATCGACAATTTAAAATCGGGAGTACTAAAGCGAGTCTTCGGCGAACAACCCGTTTTAAATCCAAGATATGCCGACTTTGCAAATCACTACGGATTTACAATTAAACCGTGCGCTCCTCGAAAAGGAAACGAAAAGGGGCGAGTCGAAAACGCAGTCGGATACGTAAAGAAAAATCTCCTAAACGGTCTTGAGATACCAAACTTCGACTCACTTGAGCCAGCTGCCCGATTATGGCTCGACCAAATAGCAAACGTCCGCATCCATGGAGTAACAAAAAAACGTCCCATAGACCTGTTCCCTGAGGAAAAACAGGCTCTACAACCAATACCGCCTCATCCCTACGATGTTGGAACAATTTCCTCTGTCAGAGCTTCAAGTCAGTTCCGGATTAGACTCGATACTAATAATTATTCGGTGCCATCTGATTACGCCGGTGCAAGACTTACCCTAAAAACCTATCCAGACAGGCTCTGTATCTACAACGATAGCGACCTTATCGCACGACATCCAAGAAGCTACGACAGACACAAGGATTTTGAAAATCCAGACCACCCAAAAGAGCTGATCGCTCAAAGAAAAAACGCTCGCGATCAGATCATATTCTCACGATTTCTCGCCATCTCTCCTCAAGCACCAGATTACTACAAGCAGCTAACAGCAAAGCGCCTCAATGCAAAACATCACGTGCAAAAAATCGTGGCTCTATCAGAAATCTACGGAAATCAAGCCGTGGCTCAAGCAATCACAGATGCATTTGAATCAAACGCATTTAGCTCCGAGTACATCACAAATATTCTCGAAATGCGCACCCGCATCAGAAATGAGCCCGGAGCACTTCACCTGACTCGTGCTCAAGACATGCTCGATCTCGATATAGCAGAACCAGACCTATCTATCTACGATGCACAACAAGGAGTAAAATATGACACAAATCCCTAACGATTACTTATTGGAGAAACTCGAACACCTAAAGCTCACATTCATCAAGAAGCACTGCGAAACATTCGCAATCGAGGCAGCAAAAACAGGAACAACTCACCTCGATTATCTGGCTCAACTCATAGAAGGAGAAGCAAACCTAAAACACGATGCAAAGATCGCTCGATGCATCAAGCTAGCTCGATTTCCCGTTATTAAATCACTCGATACATTCCAGTGGTCGTGGCCAACAAAATGTAATGAACTACAGATTAAAAACCTCTTCCGATTATCCTTCCTCGATAAATCAGAAAATGTAATCTTCCTCGGCGGCGTCGGATTAGGAAAAACACATCTGAGCATCGCTCTCGGCTACCAGGCATGTCTTAAAGGACACTCCGTACTCTTCACCACTGCTATCGATACTGTAAATTCACTCATCGCTGCAAACACTCACGGAAGACTCAAGCACGAGCTAGCACGATACCTAAAACCATCGCTCCTGATACTCGACGAGCTCGGATATCTGCCCGTCGATAAAATCGGCTCAGACCTACTCTTTCAGATCATCAGCCAAAGATACGAAAGAGGCTCCATCATTATCAACTCAAACAGAACCTACAAAAAATGGCACGAAATCTTCAACAACGATGCCACCATGACGTCCGCTGCCCTAGACAGACTCCTACATCACGCTGAAACCGTTCAAATCGAGGGGAAAAGTTTCAGAATGAAAGACCAAATACAAAAGTAAAAACTCAGGAACAAAAAACATGAAAATTAAAAAAAACCTCCAAAACACCATTTCACCGCTATGCATTTTCAAAACGCTCTAATGTATGCATTTTCGCGGCGATGCTGACAGATGTTTCATATTCGATGAATAGCGGTCAAAAAGAGATCGCGAGGAAGGTCGCTTTTTGGATCGACCTCTGGCTCCAGAGACAGTATCAAGGAGTTGAACGGGTATTCATTATTCATGATGAAAAAGCTAAAGAGGTAACAGAAGAGGAATTTTTCTCGATAAATGCAAACGGTGGAACAAAAATATCTTCTGCTTATAAAGAGGTCCTAAAAGTAGCAGAGCGTTTCCCTGCTTCTCAATGGAATCGATACCTGTTCCAGTTTTCAGATGGTGACAACTATGACGAAAAGGATGATTCGGTGTGCACCGATCTATTGAAGGAACAGATTCTTCCCTTCTTTAATCAGGTTGCCTACGGCCAGATACCTTTTCAGAGTTCACGAACCCCTCCAAGTGCTGAAACACAAGGATTCTATAAAACTTTACAAAATTCATTTAATTCAGC
>JBIKTI010000319.1:0-3743 GCA_044348205.1 Phycisphaerales bacterium
CGAAGGCGCGTCGTTCTACACGGGTTCGCTCGCGAAGCGCATCGCCGACGCCGCGCGCGCAGACGGTGCGTTTCTCGATGAACGCGATCTCGCAGCGCACAAGTCCGAGTGGGTGACGCCGCTCGAAGCGCCGTTCGGTGCGTCGACGATGTGCGCGATTCCGCCGAACGGGCAGGGCATCGCAGCGCAGATCGCGCGCGGGATCCTCGAGGTTTCGCGGGCAAATCCGCGGTTCGCCGATCTCTCGCCCGATTGCGCCGACGCCGTGCATCTCGCTGCCGAGGCGATGAAACTCGCGTTCCGCACCGTGCACCGCGAGGTCGGCGACCCCGCCGCGATGCGCGTGACCACCGCGTCGCTCCTCGACCGCGCGGCGCTCGCGAAGCTCGCGGCCGAGATCGACCCGACGCGCGCGCAGGACTTCAACCACGGCCCGCCGAAGACGGGCGGCACGATCCTCCTCTGCACCGCCGATGCCGACGGCAACATGGTGTCGCTCATCCAGTCGAACTACCAGGGTTTCGGCTCGGGAATCGTGATCCCTGGCACGGGCATCGCCATGCACAACCGCGGCGCGTGCTTCACGCTCGAGCGCGGCCATGTGAACGAGTACGCGCCTGCGAAGCTGCCGTACCACACGATCATTCCGGGCCTCCTCGTCACGCGCGACGCGGCGTCGGGCAAGGCGCGGCCGCATGTCGCGTTCGGATGCATGGGCGGCTACATGCAGCCGCAGGGGCAGCTGCAGATCGCGTCGCGGATGGAAGACCACCGCGCGAACCCGCAGGCCGCGCTCGATGCGCCGCGTTGGCAGGTCAGCGACGGCCTCAAGCTCGATCTCGAGCCTGGGTTCCCCGTAGACACGCTCGCCGAGCTCGAGCGTCGTGGCCACGCCGTCAAGATCGCTGGCGAGAAGTCGATCAGCTTCGGCCGCGCGCAGTGCATCCGCCGCGTCGCCGACGGCTACATCGCGGCGAGCGACTGCCGCGGCGACGCGCAGGCCGCGGTCGGATGATTGGCGCTCGGTTCGGGCGGAACGGGACGCTTTCGCGCTTGCGCTACACTTCCACCACCAACGGAGATCTCCATGTTCGCGAAGACGATCGTCCTCCCCGTGCTCGCCGCGTTGCCGCTTCTCGCGGTCCAGACCGCGCCTCTCAACGAGACCCCGAAGGAAACGCCTTCGCGCCCGACCACGCCGCCGATCACGGCGAGCAGCAACTTCACGCACGACGGCAAGCCGCTTCTTCTCGGCGACGCCGTGGTGCTCTTCAACGGCGCCGACACGAAGGGCTGGAAGGCGTTCGTCCCCGACCTCGCGAAGGAGGAGAAGGACCAGCTCTCCGTGTGGAGCGTGAAGGACGGCGTCCTCCAGTGCGCGGGGAACCCGATCGGCTACATCCAGACCGAGGAGCTCTACGACAACTTCGTCCTCGAGCTCGAATGGCGCTTTGACCCTGAGAAGGGTGCGGGCAACTCGGGCGTCCTCCTGCGCACGATCGGCGATGACACCGTGTGGCCGAAGTCGATGGAGGCGCAGCTTCACTCGAGGAACGCTGGCGACTTCTGGAACATCGGCGAGTACATCGCGACGACCGACGCGAAGCGAACCGACGGTCGGCGCACCGTCAAGGCGCACGAGACCAACGAGAAGCCGCTCGGCGAGTGGAACAAGTACCGCATCGTCGTGAACGGCGGCACGATCGAGCTCTGGGTGAACGGCCTCCTCCAGAATGTCGCCACGGGCGTCGAGGCGAACAAGGGCCGCATCGCGCTCCAGAGCGAGGGCGCGTACATCGAGTTCCGCAACATCGCGCTTCGGCCGATCCAGAATTGAACACGGGCGATCCATCGGCAACGGGCGGCCCCGACGGCCCCGCGGATTCCCGCGGCCTCGGCACGCGACTCGCGCACACTGCGCGTGATCCGGCCGCGAACCGCGGTTTCGTCAACACGCCGATTCACCGCGGTTCGACCGTGCTCTTCAAGACGCTCGACGAACTTGAAGCGGCGATGACGGCGAACACGCGCACGGGGCCGTACACCTACGGCCTCATCGGAAACCCGAACTCGCGCGAGCTCGAGCGGATGCTCGCGTCGCTCGATGGCGCGGCGGGCGCGGTGGTCGTCGAGAGCGGGCTTGCGGCGGTCTCGGTCGCGCTCTTCTCGACGCTCGTCGCGGGCGATCACCTCTTGATGAGCGACTCGTGCTACGGCCCGACGCGGTACCTGTGCACGCAGGTGCTTGCGAAACTCGGCGTCGAGACGACCTTCTACGACCCGCGCGCTGGCGCGGGCATCGAGTCGCTCCTGCGGCCGAACACGCGCGTCGTGTTCATGGAGTCGCCGGGATCGCTCACCTTCGAGATCCAGGATGTGCCCGCGATCGCGCGCGTCTGCCGCGCGCGCGGCATCACCTCGATCATCGACAGCACCTGGGCGACGCCGCTCTTCTTCCGACCGATCGAGCACGGCGTCGACCTCGTCGTTCACGCGCTCACCAAGTACCAGTCGGGAAACAGCGACATCCTGCTCGGCGCCGTCACCTGCGCCGACGATGCGTGGTGGAAGCGCGTGAAGACGGCGGCCGAGGCGCACGGGCACTACGCGCATCCCGACGACTGCATGACATGCCTGCGCGGCATGCGCTCGCTCGAGGTGCGCGTCGCGCGTCATCAGGAGAGCGCGCTCGAGGTCGCGCGGTGGCTCGAGTCGCGCGCGGAAGTCGTGCGCGTGCTGCACCCTGGGCTTCCGTCGCATGCCGATCACGCGCTGTGGAAGCGCGATTTCACGGGTTCGACCGGGCTGTTCGGCTGCGTGCTGCGTGCTCACCCGAAGGGCCGCGCGCATACGAAGGCGTTTCTCGAGGACCTGCGCTACTTCGGCATGGGTTTCTCGTGGGGCGGGTTCGAGAGTCTCATCGTCGCGAGCGACATTCGCGGATGGCGCATCGCGCCGGCGTTTGCCGACGCTGCGTCGAACGACGGCACGCTGTTGCGGCTGAGCATCGGGCTTGAGGATCCGTGCGATCTGATCGCGGATCTCGCACAGGCGCTTGAGGGCGCGGCGCGGGTCTAGGCGTCGGGTGTGCGCGCGTTTGTGGTGCGGCTGATGCGCATCAAGGGTCTCTCACGGAGGCACGGAGGCACGGAGAGCAGGGGAAGGCGGGCGCTGTCTGCGTGGATGGGGAGGAGGAGGCATGAAGAAGGGGAACGGGGAGGAGCGCGCGCGGGGCTTGAGGGGCGGACGAGGAACAGTTCGATCAGTCCTCTTCCCCTTCCTCTTCCTGTTCTTATTCCTATTCCTATTCCGCGCGTGCCGCGATCCGATTGAAAGATTTGGTCTCCGTGAGCTCCGTGCCTCCGTGAGAGACCTCTCTTATTCGGCGGCGAAAAATCTTCGTGGAAATGCGTCGCAGTTCGCGATCACGCCGATTCTGAAGTGTACACTTCGCGTTGTACAGTTCAGGAGTCGAACCTATGGCGGCGAAGAAGCGGGCAAAACAGCAGAAAGCACGGGCCGCGTCGGGGGCCGCGTCGCGGCGTGACGGGGCGAAGTCGAAGTCCGCGGCGCGACCGAAGCAGAAGCAGAAGCCGAAGTCGGGTGCGAAGCGCGGGCGCCCGTCGAAGGCGGACATCCCCGACGGCGCGCGGGCTTTGCCGCTGGCGGCGTTGCGTGCGGCGCTTGGCACAGAGGTCGACCGCGTGCGGCGGCACGGCGGCTACACGCTCATCCTTCGGCGC
>JBIKTI010000320.1:0-3742 GCA_044348205.1 Phycisphaerales bacterium
TGACGCGCCGCGCAGGGAGGAACTCCGCCCGCCGCTGGCCGAGGAGGCGACTTCAAGGTCGCGCGATGGACTGTCGTCGGCCGTGACTCGCCCGGGTAGCGCCGCGTTCCCCCGTCGCAATCGTGCGCGCATCGTGCGCCTTCCGCCAGCGCGACACGCGCAGCGGGGGGATGCCGCGCCATTCGATCGACTCCTCGACGGTCTCGAGCCGAGAGCCGATCATGCGCCCGAGCGTGTCGCGGATCTGATAGGCGACGAGCTCGCCGCGCGGGGCAAGCGACCGCTCGAGCGCGCGCAGGATGCGCATCCCGCGAAGCCGCGGCACCATCGAGAACGGCAGTCCGCACACGATCGCCGACGCGGGCGCGCATCGGTGGTCCTCTAGGATCGCGGGCAGGTCCTCCGCGCTGCCGCATTGGACGATCAGCCGTGGGTCTGGGATCCGAGCGACGCGCTCGGCGAGCATGGGATTGAGCTCGACCGCGACGAGCCGCGCGTCGGGAGCGATGGTTTCGAGCAGCGCGCGCGTGACGCCGCCCGTGCCAGAGCCGATCTCGACGACCGTGCCCCTCGCGCCGCG
Organism: Phycisphaerales bacterium; assembly: GCA_044348205.1. Taxonomy (GTDB): domain Bacteria; phylum Planctomycetota; class Phycisphaerae; order Phycisphaerales; family SM1A02; genus QWPT01. The sequence continues at coordinate 581 of JBIKTI010000320.1, forward strand.
GACGCACCGCGCCACCCGACGCGCGATGAAGCGCGAGCTCGGGGCGATCGAGGCGACCTCGAGCGGCCTTCGGAGGAACTGGCCGAGGAACGCGAGGCGATCGGACCAGGATGTGATCGGTATTGGAGATTGGGATGGCGTCATCACTCGGTTCCCGCGTGGCTTGAACGATAGTCCACGCGCGGGGGCGAAGTCGAACCAAGGGAGGTGCGCGATCGGAGTTGTTGACGAACGACGAGGGCGTCGCAGCGCGGCCGGGGCAGACCTCTCCCGCGTGCGTGGCGCGGGCGGCGGCGGTTCCCCCGCCCGAGGGGCCGCAAAGCGGGCCATGCCCCGTAGGATGCGCATGCGAGAGCCCGCGCGCCATCGCGCTGCTTGCAGAATGGATCCCACTTGCACTCGAGCGAGCGAATCAGTCTCAACCATTCCCGTCCGCACTTCCACGCGCGTTTCTTCGCGGGGCTTGCCGCTGCGTGCGTCGCGTTCTCGAGCGCGGCCCACGCAGCGAGCGCAGATGCAGCGCGCATCACCGACATGCCCGTCTTCGTCGACGGGGAGGCGCAGGTGGTCGAGGCCTTCGGCGATGCGCGGAAGTGGATCCGCGAGACGCTCTTCGTCGAGGCGGAGTTCGACTCTGATGGCGACGGCAGGCGCGACCGCATGCATGTCGGCGTCACGCGACCTTCGCAGACAGAGGAGGGCCTCAAGCTCGCCGTCATCTACGAGACGAGCCCGTACTTCGCGGGCGTCGCGGCCGATTCGCGCGAGTACTTCTGGAACCAGCGCCAGGAGCTCGACGCGGAGCCCGCGCAGCGCGAGAACCCGCCGCCGATCGCCTTCAACCCGCGGCGCAAGCGGATCAGCGACAGCCTCGTCGCGGAGTGGGTGCCACGCGGGTTCGCGGTCGTCCATTCGGAGTCGCCAGGCACGGGGCTCTCGCAAGGCGTCCCGACCTGCGGCGGCGCGAACGAGTCGCTCGCGCCGAAGGCGGTCATCGACTGGCTCAACGGCCGCGCGCGCGGCTTCACCACGCTCGACGGCGACGAAGAGGTGAAGGCGCACTGGTCGACGGGCAAGGTCGGCATGATCGGCACCTCCTACAACGGGACGCTCTGCCTCGCGGCCGCAACCACGGGCGTCGACGGCCTCGCCGCGATCATTCCCGTCGCGCCGAACACCTCGTACTACCGCTACTACCGCTCGAACGGACTCGTGCGCCACCCTGGCGGCTACATGGGCGAGGACATCGATGTCCTCTACCAGTTCATCCAGAGCGGCGACCCCGCGCGCCGCGCGTGGAGCGACGAGAAGATCCTGCGTGGCGAGCTCCTCGCGGGGCTCGATCGGCGCACGGGCGACTGGAACGACTTCTGGGCCGCGCGCGACTATTGGCTGCAACTTGACGCTGTCAAGGTTCCGACGCTGCTTGCGCACGGCCTCAACGACTGGAATGTGATGCCGTCGCACAGCACGCATGTCTATCTCGAGCTCAAGAAGCGGGGCGTCCCGACGAAGCTCTACCTCCACCAGGGCGGGCACGGCGGCGACCCGCCGTTCGAGGAGGTGAACCGCTGGTTCTCGCACTGGCTCTACGGCGTCGAGAACGGCGCCGCAGACGGGCCGCGCGCGTCGGTCGTGCGCGAGGGCGCGAGGCGATCGGCGCCGACGGCCTATGCGGACTGGCCGAACCCTGATGCGAAGCCCGTGCGGCTCGTGCCGCGCGGGGGCGGGAACGCGGTCGGTGCGCTCGAGGTCGCGGCGGCGACGGACGGCACGCCCGCGACGCCATCCACGCCCGGGCCCTCCGCGGAACCCGTGCGCGAGACGCTCGTCGACGATGTCGAGAAGTCGGGCGCTGCGCTTGCGAAGCTCGCGGAGTCGCCGCATCGCCTTCTCTATGCGCTGCCCGCGTTCTCGGCGCCGCTTCATGTGTCGGGCACGCCGAAGCTTTCGATCCGCATCGCGAGCGACAGGCCCGCCGCGAACCTCTCTGTGTGGATCGTCTCGCTTCCCTGGAAGGGCGGTCGCGACATCAACGGCGATCTCCTCACGCGCGGATGGGCCGACCCGCGCAACCACGCGTCGATCGAGAGGCAGGAGCCGCTCGAGCCGGGCCGCTTCTACGACCTCTCCTTCGAGCTCGAGCCCGACGACCAGATCATTCCCGCAGGCGAGCAGCTCGCGCTCATGATCTTCAGCAGCGACCGCGACTTCACGCTGTGGCCCGAGGCGGGCACGACGCTCACCGTCGACCTCGCGGGAACCTCGCTCGAGCTCCCCGTCGTCGGCGGCGCGGAGGCGATGGCCGCGGCGCTGGCGCCGAAGGCCGAGTGAACCGCGACGGACGGCGGTCGCGCGCTGCAGGAAAGAGAGCGCGTAACTGGCCCGTACGCCACGCCACGCCGCGCGCCGACGCCGGCGCGGTGCCTTCGTCGTTCAGGCTCTGCTCCATCGGTTCATGCGTGAGGTCCTCGACCTCGCAACCACCGAGACCTTCGGCGCAGCGGTCGTCTCCGCGGCGCGCTGCGCTGACGGGCATCGCATCGTGGATATCGACGGGCAGCTTGATGCGAGGCTCGGTGGAGAGCGGAGCTTCATCCAAGTCGATCGCCGCCGAGTCCGTGTCGCGCGGAATGCGGTGCCTCACGGGCACGGAACGGGTGGAACTACTCCCCACCGCGCGAGCAGTGCGGCGAGGTCATTTGCGTCGATGCGCTCGGGGGTGCTTGTCTCGAGGTTCGCGCGGTCGATCCGACGTGGGTCGGTCAGTGTCTCGCCGAAGCGGATGAGAAGCGCTGCGAGATCGACGCCGTCGATGCGGTACTGCGAGCCTTCGCCCGACGAGGCGCGTGCGATGTCGCCGGGGCAGCGCGGGACGGCGGCGAAGCCTGCGACGAGCGACCCCGCGTCGACGCGCTTGAGCGCGGTGCCGTTGACGCTCGCGCCGCTTGCGTTCATCGCATCAAGGAATCGGGTCGCGATCTCACCAGGCGCGACTTCGCCTGGAGTGAACGGCGCGTCGTCGGGCCAGCCTGGATTGGCGGCGCGGTAGCACGCGGCCGCGCCCGTCACGAACGCCGCCGCGAAGCTGGTGCCCGACGCTGCGACGAAGTTCGGTGTTCCGTCGGGGTTCGCGCCGATGACGCCGACCACCGACTGACC
>JBIKTI010000321.1:0-3739 GCA_044348205.1 Phycisphaerales bacterium
ACGAAGGGCTGATGGAGCTGGGCGCGACGGTCTGCACGCCAGCTGCGCCGAAGTGCGGGGGGTGTCCGCTCGCGGGCGTGTGCGCGGCGCGGGCGGCGGGGCGGGTCGAGGAGATCCCCGCGCCGAAGGCGCGCGTGGCGCGGCGTGAACTCGTGCTCGTGACCGCGCGGCTGGTGCGGGCGTCGGACGACGCCGTTCTGCTCGAGCAGCGTCCCCGCGAAGGTCTGTGGGGCGGGCTCTGGCAGCCGCCTGCGGTCGAGTGCGCGGACGGCCGCGAGGCGTCGGCGCGCGCCGCTGTGGAGCTGCTCGGGCTGCCCTCGACGGTGGCGCTGCGTGCGTCGGGCGAGGTGCCGTTCCAGACCACGCACCGCGCCGTCGTGTTCGTGGTGTACGAGGCGAAGGTCCGCGGCGCGGGCGCTGCGTTCGCGCGCGGCGGTCGCCGCTGGGTCGGGCGCGAAGCGCTCGGCGAGTTCGCGCTGTCAAACGCGGCGAAGCGCGTGCTGGGCGTTTGAAAGGCCGGGGTGCCCGCAGACGAAGTCCAAGGAACGGATGATGTCAGCCGTCGACCTCGACACGAACGGTTCCGCAGACTTCGTCTGCGGGCACTCATGGTCTGGCGACTCCGAGCAAGCATGATCCGCGCCGGAGGCCGCCGCCGCTCGAATCACGCATGCCGCTCGAACATCGCAGCCGCGCGCAGCAGCGTCTCCTCCGCAAACGCGGGGGCCTGCAGCTGGATGCCGACGGGCAGCCTCTTGCCGCCTTCCTCCGCGAAGCCGCCGTTGATCGAAATCCCGGGGATTCCCGCGATGTTCGTGTTCACCGTGTAGACATCGCAGAGATACATCGACAAGGGATCCGACTTGCCGCCGAAGGGGAAGGCGGGAACCGGCGAGGTCGGTCCGAGGATGACATCGCACTTCGCGAACGCGCGGTCGAACTCGTCCTTGATGAGCCGCCGCGCCTGCAGCGCGCGCTTGTAGTACGCGTCGTAGTAGCCCGAGCTCAGCACATAGGTGCCGAGCATGATGCGGCGCTGGACCTCGGGGCCGAAGCCTTCCGCGCGCGACTTCGAGTAGAGGTCCTCGAGGTCCTCGCCGGCCTCGAGCTTCGCGCGGTGGCCGTAGCGGATGCCGTCGTAGCGGGCGAGGTTGCTCGATGCCTCTGCGGGCGCGATCACGTAGTAGGTCGAGATGCCGATGTCGGTGAGAGGGAGGTCGATGTCGACGATCTCGGCGCCGAACGCGCGCGCGGCTGCGATCGACTTCTCGAGCACCTCGGCGACCGCCGGCGCGTTCGCGTCGGTGCGGTACTCGCGCGGCACGCCGACGCGCAGCTTCGCGATCGGCTCGCGCACCATCGCTGCAAGCGGTGCGCACGGCGCGTCTGCGCTTGTCGAGTCGAGCTCGTCGCGGCCGACAATCGCGTCATACACAAGCGCCGCGTCCTCGACAGAATGTGCGAAGGGCCCGATCTGGTCGAGGCTCGAGCCGAACGCGACGAGGCCGTAGCGCGACACGCGGCCGTAGGTCGGCTTGAAACCGACGCAGCCGCAGAGCGCCGCAGGCTGCCGGATCGAGCCGCCCGTGTCCGAGCCAAGCGCCGCGTCGCAGAAGCGCGCAGCCACCGCGGCCGCGCTACCGCCCGAGCTTCCGCCCGGCACGCGCGAGGTGTCCCACGGGTTGCGCGTCGGGCCAAACGCGCTGTTTTCCGTCGAAGAACCCATCGCGAACTCGTCGAGGTTCGTCTTGCCGATGAAGATCGCGCCCGCGCGCTCGAGCCGCTCGATCACCGTCGCGTCGAACGGCGAGCGGTAGTTCGCGAGCATCTTCGACGAGCAGGTCGTCTTGCCCTCGCGCATCACGATGTTGTCCTTGATCGCGATCACGGCGCCGGCGAGCGGACCTGGCTCGCGGCCGGACTTCACCATCGCGTCGATCGCGTCGGCGCGCGCGCGCGCGGCGTCGGCGTGGACCTCGTTGAAGGCGTGGATCTCGCCGTCCTTCGCCGCGATCGTGGCGAGGAAACCATCGACGCGGCTGCGCGCGGATGTGTGGCCCCGGCGCACATCGGCGCAGATGTCGCGAAGCGGGCGTACGGCGGCGGCTGCGTCGTGGTTCACGCGCCACCTCCATCGCCGAGCACCTTCGGAACCGCGAGGTAGCGGTCCTCGACGGCCGGCGCGTTCTTCAGGAGCTCCTCGACAGCCATGCACGCCTTCGGCTCATCGGCCCCGAGGCGGTTGACGATCTTCATCGGGTGCGCCATCGGCTCGACGCCCTCGGTGGGCAGGGCCTGGAGCTTCGCGATGTGGCCGAGGATCGATGAGAGCTGCGTGCGGACCGCTCCGACCTTCGACTCGGGCAGGTCCAGGCGCGACAGCCGCGCAATCTTGAGGATGTCGGCGTCGGTCAGCGCCTCGCTCTTCGTGTCAGCCATGTTCGAGAGGGTATCAGACGACGCTTCGGGCGGGCAGGAATCGCCGCCGCGGCCGTGTCGCACGGCGAACGACCTATAGTGCATCTTTCCCTTCATTTGCTCGAAGCCGATCACCCCGATGCCTGACTCGCCCTCCCAAGATCTCAAGCGCGCCCACGCGAGGCTTCCGCTCTACGCGATCGTCTTCCGATCCGTCGTCTGCCTCGTGTTGCTCGCCGCGGGTGGCGGAGTGATCGCCGCGCTGGTCGCGAGCAAGCCCGAAGCCGCGCGCAATCCGCAGGCTGCAGCGCCGCAGCGCGTGGCCGTCCTCGAGATCCGTCCGCTCGAGATCGAGCGGTTCGTGCGCGGCTACGGCACCGCCCGCGCGCTCGACAGCGCCGATGTCCCTGCGCGCGTCGGCGCGGTGGTCGAGTCGATCTCACCGAGCTTCGCCCCCGGCGCGCGCGTGGCGAAGGGCGACACGCTCATCACGCTCGACCGAAGCGACTTCCTCGAGCAGGTCACGATGGCCGATCAGGCGATTCGCGCGCTCGATTCGCAGGCCGCGCTTCTCGACGCGCAGGAGCGGACCGCGCTCGCGTCGGCCGAGCTCGCCCGCGCCGACCGCGATCTTGCCGCGACCGATCTTGATCGCGTCGAGAAGGCCGCCGCCGACGGCGCCGCGCAGCCCCGTGAGGTCGACCGCGCGCGGCAGACGCTCATCGCCGCGTCCCGCGCGGCCGTGATGGCCGAGGACGCCGCCGCCCAGATCGCGCCGCGTCGCGCCACGCTTGCCGCCGAGCGCGCGTCGAACCAGTCGAGGCTCGAACTCGCGAGGCTCTCCGCCGACCGCTGCACCATCGCCGCACCGATCGACGGCGTCCTGCAGACCGCCGATCTCGAGGTCGGGGAGTCTGTGACGCCCGGACAGAAGATCGCGCGCATCGTCAATCTCGAGAAGGTGGAGATCCCTCTGCGCATTCCTGCCTCGTCGCGCGCGCTGGCGCCGGTCGGCGCCAAGGCGACCGTGACCGCGCGCGCCGATCAACGCGTCTACGAAGGAACCGTCGCGCGCATCGCCCCGGAAGACGACGCGGCCTCGCGCACGGCGACCGTCTACATCGAGATCGCGCAGTCGGTCGACCGCGCCGATGTCCTTGCGCCCGGCGCGTTCGTGGAGGCGAAGATCATCACCGGCGGCAGCGCGCCGCGCATCGCTGTTCCGCGCCGTGCGATCCGCGACGAGACCATCGCCGTCGTCGAGTCGGGCCGTGTTCGCATGCGCCGCATCAGCGTCGACTTTCCGTTCGCTGGCACTCCG
>JBIKTI010000042.1:0-11120 GCA_044348205.1 Phycisphaerales bacterium
CCTCCGACGATGCCGGCGTCGCGCTCGAGAGCGGCGCGCGCGCGGAGCACGACGCGGAGGACATCGGCGCCGTGAGCATCGACGCGGCGCTCGTCGCGCGCGAACTGGTGGCGTGCGCGGCAGAGCCGATCGACGCGGACGCCTTCCTGTCGATCGCGGCGCGCGTCCTCGCAGACAGGCTCGCGTGCGAGGTCCTCGCGCTCCGCGCCACCGACGCGCGGCTCGAGGACTTCGTCGTCCCTGGCGCAAGCGACGCGCCGAGCGCACCGCTCGCCCTCGTTCGACGCGCGATCGACGGGGCGGAACCCCTCGCGGCGGGCGACGCTGCGGCGGGGCGCGTCCTCGCAGCGCCATTCGGCGCCCCGGGCTCTGCGCGCGGCGCCTTCCTCCTCCGATGGCGCGGCGACTCCGCGGCGCAGCGCCCCCGCGCGCGCGACATCGCCATCGTCTCGGCCGCAGCCGAGGTTGCGTCGCTCGCCCTCGCCTCCCGCGGCGAGCGCCCTGCGCGCGGCCATCAGGAGCGGCTCGCCCTGATCGGCGAGACGGTCGCTGCGCTCAGCCACTCGATCAAGAACATGCTGCAGGGCCTGCGATTCGGCGCGGACGCCGTCGATCTGGCGCTCTCGCGGGGCGAGCTCGCGCGTGCCCGCGAAGGCTGGCCCGTCCTGCAGCGCAACCTCGACCGCGTGCATGCGCTCGCCCTCAACATGCTCGCGTGGGCGAAGGAGCGCCCGCTCGAGCCTGAGCCCACGGACGCAAACGCGATCCTGCGCGAGGTGCGCGAACTCCTCGCCCCCGCCGCAGCGAGGCGCCGCGTCGGGGTCCTCGTCGAGCTCGACGACGCGCTTCCGCCCGCCGTGCTCGACGCGCCGTCGATCCATCAGGCGCTCACGAACCTCGTGCTCAACGCGATCGAGGCCGCGCCCGAGCGCGTGGGCATGGTGTCGCTCGCCTCTCGCTACGACGCGGAGAACGACGCGGTCGTCCTCACGGTGCGCGACAACGGCGCAGGGATTCCCGACGCGGTGCGTGCCCGACTCTTCGAACCATTCGTCTCATCGAAGGGCCAGCGCGGCACGGGACTCGGGCTCGCCGTCGCCCGCAAGATCGCTGAGCGGCATGGCGGAAGGCTTGAAGTCATCGAGACTTCATCGAAAGGCACATCCTTCGCACTCACGCTGCCGCCCTCAGCGGATGGCGCGGATCCCGATGAAACACGGGCTCCGCGCGCGATGCGGCCGTCCGATCTCTCGTGGCGCTTCGAGTAGCGCGCCTCCGCACAGGGGAATCTTGTCAAACGATTGCGAAGTTTCGGCGACCGCTTGCCGATCAACCCCCCACCGATACGATCCCGCGCTCCTTTCGGACGAGGACGGTCGGATGGGATGGCACCCTTCGGTCTCCTCCGCCGCGCGCGGGCGACCCGACGATTTCGATTCAAAGGCTCGGCCACCGGCCCGAGCCACAGCTCCAGACGAGGCATCCGCGCATGACCGCCACGCTCGACGCGCATCTCCCGCACATCATCGCCTCCCTGCCCCCAGAACGGCGGCACGAGGTCCTGAACGCGACCACCTACCAGCGCACCCGCGAGATGACGATCGACGAGCTCCTGCTCGAGAACCGCGTCGTCTTCCTCATCGGCGAGATCAACTACTCGTCGGCGGCGCGTGTGATGATGCAGATGCTCTACCTCGAGAACCAGAAGAAGGGGCAGGACATCAACTTCTACATCAACTCGCCCGGCGGATCGGTGGACGACACCCTCGCCGTCTACGACACGATGCAGTTCATCTCGTCCGATGTCGCGACCTTCTGCATCGGCCGCGCCTACTCGGGCGGCGCCGTGCTCCTCGCCGCAGGCCACCCTGGCAAGCGCACGATCCTGCCCCACGCGAAGGTGATGATCCACCAGCCGCTCGGCGGAGTGACGGGCCAGACCACGGACATCCAGATCCAGGCAGAGCACATCGTCAAGATGAAGCGAACGCTCAACGAGATCCTCTCGCGCCACACGGGACAGCCCTTCGAGCGGGTCGCCAAGGACGGCGAGCGCGACAAGTTCTTCAGCGCGGACGAGGCGAAGGCCTACGGCCTCGTCGACGAGGTCGCGGTCTTCCCCGACAAGTCGAAGAAGTGAACGAATCCCCCGCGACCAGAGAAACGAGACGAGCACCATGACCCTCATTCCCATCGTCATCGAGAAGACAGGCCGGGGCGAGCGCGCCTACGACATCTATTCGCGCCTCCTCAACGACCGCATCATCTTCCTCGGCGGGCCCGTGAACGACCAGATGGCGAACCTGATCGTCGCGCAGCTGCTCTTCCTCGCGAACGAGGATCCGCGCGCCGACATCTCGCTCTATGTCAACAGCCCCGGCGGCAGCGTGACCGCAGGCCTCGGCATCGTCGACACGATGAACTTCATCCCGTGCGATGTGTCGACCTATGTCATCGGCTGCGCAGCGAGCATGGGCTCCGTCATCGCCTGCTCGGGCGCGAAGGGCAAGCGCTACGCGCTCCCGAACTCCGAGAACCTCATGCACCAGCCGCTCATCGGCGGAGTGCTCGAGGGCCAGGCCACCGACCTCGAGATCGAGGCGCGCCACATCCTGCGCATGCGCGACCAGCTCTACGACATCTACTCCCGCGCGACTGGTCAGTCGAAGGAGAAGATCACCGAGGACTGCGAGCGCAACAAGTGGCTCACCGCCACGGAGATGCGCGAGTACGGCCTCGTCGACAAGGTGCTCGACAAGCTCCCCGCGCGCCCCGAAGGCGCGCGCACGAAGAGCGACGAGTGACCGAGAGGCGCGCGCCGACTCCGCCACGATCCTCCATGGACAAGGTCTGAGAACACGATCCGCTCTGCGGGTGCTGAATGTTCTTTCCCCGCCTTGTTTCGGGACAGGGTTGAGTAAATCAACCCGATTTCCGCGAGTGCGCTTGCCCTCGCCCGAAGCGGTGACATGTTCAGCGTGATCGCGTCCGGTTCCCTCTTTGGTTCCCGGCGGCATGCGTGGTGTCTGCCGCAACCGAAGTCGGGTTCGATCACCGTTCCCTGTTCCCTGGTGTGACCATGTCTGTTCAACCGAGAGAGAGCCTCGATCGCGAGGCCGTTGTTGCATCTCATCCGAAGATGCAGGCGGTCTACGACGGTTTTGGCGCGATCTACCCACAACTCCGGGCCCTTGCGTCGGCGATGATGAGCCGCGAGCGTGTCTCGCACACGCTCCAGCCGACGGCCGTCGTCAGCGAGGCGTTCCTGCGCCTCGCGGACCGTCATGGCAGCGAGTTCCAGAGCGAGTCGCATCTCCTGGCGTACGCCGCGACGGCGATGCGCTCGATCCTCGTCGACCACGCGCGCCGCCGCCGCTCCAAGAAGCGTGGCAGCGGCACCCAGATCACCACCGACCTGATCAGCGAGCTCGCGGTCTCCGAACAGTCTGGCGTCGACCTCCTCGAGATCGACGACGCGCTGAAGGCGCTCGAGGAAGCGGACGCCCGCGCCTCGAAGGTCGTTGAGGCGCGCGTCTTCGGCGGACTCTCGATCGAGGAGACCGCGGAAGCCCTCGGGCTCTCGCTCTCGACGGTGTCGCGCGACTGGCGCTTTGGCCGCGCGTTCCTCGCGGGTCAGCTCGGGCAGTCCGCTGCGGAGGCCGAGTCGTGAACGGATCCCCTTCCGCGATCCGACGCGCGCGCGCCGTGTTCCAGTGCGCGCTCGAGCTCGACGGCGACGAGCGCCAGGAGTTCGTGCAGGACGCCTGCGCGGGCGACGACGAGCTGCTGCGCTTCGTCGAGTCGCTGCTCGCCGCGGACCTCGACGAAGGCGCCTCGTTCACCGCCGCTCCCGCTGTGCGACCGTCGCGCCGCGCGAGCGACCGCGAAGATGGCCCGTCGTGCCCCGTCCCGCCCGGCTACGGCTTCGTGCGCGAGCTCGGGGTCGGCGGCTCTGGCGAGGTTCACCTCTGCCGCGAGGATTCGACGGGCTCGTTCGTCGCGATCAAGATCATCGACATGCGCGGCCTCGGCCAGGGCGGGGTCGACCGCGTGCGCCGCGAGTGGCGCATCCTGAGCAGCATCCAGCACTCCGCCCTTGTCCGCCTGCGCGCGGCAGGCACGCTCGAGGACCGCTACGCGTTCCTCGTGATGGAATTCGTCGACGGCCTCGATGTGCGCAGCCATGTCGAGACGGGCATGCTCGACGCGCGCTCGATCGTCGAGCTCCTGATGCCCGTCGCGGAGGCGCTGTCGCTCGCGCACGAGCGCGGCGTGGTGCACCGCGACCTGAAGCCCTCGAACATTCTCGTCGACCCCGACGGCCGCGCTCGGCTCCTCGACTTCGGCGCTGCGCGCATCGCCGTCGGCGGCGCCGTGAGCATCCACCACCACACGCTCACGGGCGAAATGGTGGGCACGCTCACCTACATGAGCCCCGAGCAGGCGGCGGGCCGCCCGAGCGAGGTCGACGGACGCACGGATGTCTACCAGTTCGCGACGGTGCTCTACGAGATGATCGAGGCGCGGCCGCCGTTCGAGCTCGATGGGCTGACGCTTGCGGAGACGATCTCCACGATCGTGAGCGCCAAGCCGATGCCGCTCTCGCGTGCCATCGATGAAGGCGGCGCTGGCCCCGCGCTCTCCCGCGTGATCATGAAGGCCCTGTCGAAGAAGCCCGCGTCGCGCCAGCGCGACATGAAGGCCTTCGTCGCGGCGCTGCGTTGCGCGCTCGCTGCAGACGCCAAGCGCTGAACCGCGCGCCCGTCGCCCGACCTCCGTCGTCCGACGAACTGCCGACCGCCTCGTAGTCAGTCTGCCTGCTCAGCCTGCCTGGCTGCGTGAGCGGGCGCTTGCGCCGGTGGCGCGCAGAAGTTCGATCGCAAGCGAAGACCTCGGCGAGAGCTCTGCGTCGACCGCATAGCGGCCGACCGCGAGTTCGATCATGAGCATCGGGGCTCCCTCGAGCGCCTGCAGGATCTCACAGCCGAAGGCGTCTCGGATCACGACCACGCTCTGCGGCTCCAGCAGCCCGCACAGCCGCAGCCTGCAGCCAGCGCCATCGACGCGCAGCACGGCGCGAATGCGCACCTGCTCGTCGCCCGCCTCTGCGTGGACAGACCGCGGCGCTGCCTTGAAGCGAACGCCCGTCACGGTGCGCGTCACGATTCCCGAATCCGGGATCTCGAACCACTCCGTCTCGCAGTCGGGCCCGCTCCACAGCTGGAGCCGCTCGAGGCCTGCGTTGGCGACCAACGGCCGAGCGGCGGAGTGAGGGTGGGGCGGGTGGCGCTTCATGGCGGCAAGGCACGAAAACAACTCTGGGCGGCGCAGGGCGCGACCCGACTTGAACACCACACCCGTGGTTAACGCGGAATCGGAGGCGCGCCCCTGTCACCGCGCCAACGAAATTCCGGTTCATTCTGAAGATTGTTCAAACATGCGCGGCGCAAGGGGCAAGCTGCGGAGGTCGCGCGGAAAAGACCGCGCGGATGGGCCCGAAGGCCCACCCGCGCGGTCGTGCGTGGCTCGTTGGGGCGCCCCACTGCCTTCGTCAGGCCCGCGGGTCGCGCGTCTCTTCCATTCGTCCCTGAAGGCGCAGGAGCGGCCCGCTGCCTGTCACGGCTGCCGTGTTTCCTCGAGATCTGACGCGGTTTTCGCGTGGCTTACCCCACTTTGGGGATGACTCGCGCGCTGCGGCCGACACGCGATACTGGTTGCCGCAAGAAGCCATGCCCAAGCCGCCCGCCCACGACACAGCCTCGCTGTTCGGCCCGTCTCCCGACGAGCGCGGCCGCGGCGTCGGGCCCACGAGCGCTCCTGCCGAGCTCATGGAGCTCGCGCGCGGGCTTCCAGCGGCTCTTCGGCTCGGGACCTCAAGCTGGAGCTTTCCTGGATGGCGCGGCCTCGTCTATGACCGCGAGGCGAGCGAGCAGACGCTGGCGCGCTCGGGCCTCGCCGCCTACTCGACGCACCCCCTCTTCCGCACCGTCGGGCTCGACAAGACCTACTACCGCCCCGCGCCGCGCGAGGAGTTCGCGCGCCTTGCCGCGCAGACTCCCGCCGGCTTCGCCTTCCTCGTGAAGATGTGGCGGGGGGTCCTCGAGCCCGACGCCGATCCGCGCAGCGGCGTTGCGCAGCCCTTTCTCGACGCCGCGGTCGCCACGGAGCAGTGCGTCGCGCCCGCGATCGAGGGGCTCGGCGCCAAGGCGGGGCCGCTGCTCTTTCAGTTCTCTCCGCTCTTGTTCGGTGCGCGCCGCTCCGAGCGCGCCTTCCTCTCCGACCTGCGGCGCTTTCTCGCGGCGCTGCCGACGGGCCAGCTCTACGCGGTCGAGGTGCGCAACCGCTCGCTCGTCGGCGCAGAGCTCGGCGAGCTGCTCGCGGAGACTGGCGCAGTGCCGTGCCTCACCGTGCATCCCGCGATGCCCGATCTCGAGAGGCAGTCGCGCGAGCTTGCGCTCGACCCCGCACGCCCGCTTGTCATGCGGTGGATGCTGCGCGCGAACCACGCCTACGCGGAGGCGAAGGAGCTGTACGCGCCGTTCGACCGAATCGTCGAGCCAGACGATGCGAGTTGCGACGCACTGGCGAAGCTTGCGCAGGGCGCGATTCGCGCGGGCCTCTGCGTGTGGGTGATCGTGAACAACAAGGCCGAGGGTTCGAGTCCGCTGTCTGTGGAGCGGTTGGCGCGGAGGATCGCGCCGGACTCCAAGGCTGACACCACCCGTTCCGCGGACTGAAGCCCACGGGCACGCGTGGGTTGCGCGGTCGCCGCTGCGGCGGCTTCCTTCGGCGGGCATGGCGATCGACGGGGCCGCGCGGAGCGTGATCAGTCGGCCGCACCGAGGAACGCACGCACCTGTTCTCCGACTTCCGCGGGCTTGTCGTAGAGCAGCACATGCCCAGCGTCGTCGAGGACCTCGCCTTCCATCGAAGGCAACCCCGCGCGCCAGACCTCGATCATCGATGGATCGGTGATGAGGTCGAGCGAGCCATAGAGGACGAGCGTGGGCACCTTGACCTCGCGCATCATGGGTTCGACGCCCTGCACGAGGAACGGCCGCAGGTCCTCGACGATGCGCAGGAACGCATCGCGGCGCTCGACCGCGCGCGCGATGAACTCCGCGCGCACGGGCGCTGGAATCGGCGGCGGCTTCGGGAAGTTCAGCCGCAGCATCTCGTCGAAGCTCGCGTCGTCCTTGATGTCGAGCGGCAGCTCGCCCGCCGCGACGCGCGCCATGAAGTCGTTCTGCCTCGGCGCGACCACGCCCGCGGGCGAGAGAAGCACGATGCGGCGGACGGACTCGGGATAGGTCGCCGCGTAGGCAGCAGCGAGCGCGCCGCCCATCGATGTGCCGACGACATCGACCTGTCCGAGGTCCTCGTGGACGCGGAAGCGCTCGATCGCGTCGATGTAGAAGCGCCAATCGTGCGGGGCGTCGCCATGGGGAGCGTGGTCGCCGAAGCCGGGCAGGTCGGGGATCACGACCCGATGCGTCTCGGGCAGGATCCGCGCGACATCCATCATCGCCTCGGCGGTCGTCCCCAGCCCGTGGAGCACGAGACAGACGCGCCGCGGGCCGTCGGTCGAGGGCGCCGAGGCAGGGACGACCGTGTCGAGCACGCGCCAGCGGCGGCCGTCGATCTCGACGAACCGCTGCGCCACGCCCGCGCGCGCCCGCCCCGCCGCCATCGCAAGCTCGAAGGATCGGACGGGGTCGTTCCAAAGCCAGACACCCGCTGCGACGCCCGCGAAGGCGATGACACCGAGCGTGGCGAACGCGACGCGGAGGATTCGTTTCACGGCTGAGAGCCTATCCCGACGAACGGACGCGCGCCGTCGACATTACGATGCGTCCATGACGACGATGGCTTCCTCTGGCAACGATCCGCAGGCCCTGGCGTTCCGCGAGACCTACGAAAGGACCCGCGCGGAGATCGCGAAGGCCGTCGTTGGGCACGAGGAGATCGTCGATGGCGTCCTTGTCTGCCTCTTCGCTGGCGGCCACTGCCTCCTCGAGGGCGTGCCGGGCCTCGGCAAGACCCTCCTCATCCGATCGCTCTCGCAGGCGCTCCACCTCAAGTTCAGCCGCATCCAGTTCACGCCCGACCTGATGCCCGCCGATGTGACGGGCACCACGATCGTCGTCGAGACGGAGAACGGCCGCGACTTCCAGTTCCGCAAGGGACCGATCTTCGCGCAGATCGTGCTCGCCGACGAGATCAACCGCGCCACGCCGAAGACGCAGTCGTCGATGCTCGAGGCCATGCAGGAGAAGAGCGTCACGGTCGGCGGAAACTCGCACGAGCTCGAGAAGCCGTTCTTCGTGATGGCGACGCAGAATCCGATCGAGCAGGAGGGAACCTATCCCCTGCCCGAGGCGCAGCTCGACCGCTTCTTCTTCAAGCTCGTCGTCGGCTACTCGACGCGCGAGGAGCTGTCGACGATCCTCGACCGCACGACCACGGGCGACAGCCCGAAGATCGAGCGCGTGCTCGACGCAGCGGGGATCGTCGCCGCGCAGAAGCTCGTGCGCGGCGTGGCGGTCGCGCCGCATGTGCAGGACTACGCTGTGCGCATGGTGCTCTCGACCCACCCGGGCGGGCAGTTCGCGACGCCGATGGTGAACCAGTTCCTCCGCTTCGGCGCGAGCCCCCGCGCTGCGCAGACGCTCATCCTCGGCGCGAAGGTGAAGGCGCTCCTCGCGGGGCGCTCGGCGGTCGCGTTCGACGACATCAAGGCGGTCGCCCTGCCCGCGCTGCGCCACCGCATCCTGCTCAACTTCGAGGCGGAGGCCGAGGGACGCACCACGGACGAGGTCGTGCGCGATATCGTCGACACCCTCGTGCT
Source organism: Phycisphaerales bacterium (assembly GCA_044348205.1). Taxonomy (GTDB): domain Bacteria; phylum Planctomycetota; class Phycisphaerae; order Phycisphaerales; family SM1A02; genus QWPT01. The sequence goes on from JBIKTI010000042.1 coordinate 8,849, forward strand.
TGACGCGCGCTGACGCGCGGCCACCCTCCGAAGGATCCCTCCATGATGAAGACCATCCCGGCCTCGACCGCTGTCGCGCTTGCACTCTGCGGTGCGGCCTTTGCCCAGAACTCGGACACGGAACAGAATGCGCTCGGCGGCGCGGCTGCAGCCACCGCCGCGAAGGACGACATCGAGTTCGTCCTCGCGGGCGGATACGCGCACTTCTTCGAGACAGACTTCGACACGGGCGGCGGCGCAGTCTCCGTCGACCGCGGATTCGGCTCGGTGTCGATGCGGGGGAAGCCGAGCGAGGACTACGGCTGGAGCGCATCGCTCAACTGGGAGGGCAGCTGGTACTCCTTCGACGGCGGCGGCACGCTGGCGACCGCAGCGGGCGGACGGCCGTGGGGCACCGTGCAGTCCGTGATGGTGTCTGCGGGCGCGAGCTTCAAGCTCGACGAGGCGTGGCGGCTGCGCACGAGCCTCTTCGTCGACCTCTCGGGCGAGAACGACGCCGATGTCGGCGACAGCCTCTCCTTCGGCGGCATCGTCGCCGCGAGCTACGCCTTCTCGCCCGAGTTCTCGCTCGGCGCGGGCGTGCTGGTCGCGTCGCGCATCGAGGACGATGTCCTCGTCGTGCCCCAGCTCATCGTCGACTGGCGTCCGACCAAGGAGTTCCGCGTGTCGAACTTCGCGGGGCCAGAGGCATATCCGGGCGGTGCGGGCCTCGAGGCGATCTGGATGCCCGCGGACGGCGTCGAGCTCGCGATCGGCGGCCGATACACCTACCGCCGCTTCCGCCTCGACGACGACGGCGCCGTGGCGCGCGCGGGCGGCGTCGGCACCGATGAAGGGCTGCCCGTGTGGCTGCGCGCGACCTATCGCCCCGGCAACGGGCTTCGCATCGACCTGATCGGCGGCGTCCAGTTCGCGGGCGAGATGGAGCTTGCGAACAGCGGCGGCGACAGGCTGGCGGAGGTCGATGTCGAGCCGAGCCCGTTCCTCGGCGCCTTCGCGAGCTGGCGGTTCTGAATGGCCGCGCCATCCGCCGCGCTTGAACTCGGCCCGAGGCCCTTCGCGCTCGTGACGGGCGCTTCTGCTGGAATCGGGCGCGCGTTCGCGGTCGCGCTTGCGGCGCGCAACTACAACCTCGTCGTCACGGCGCGGCGCGTGGACAGGCTCGAGGCGCTCGCGAAGGAGCTGCGCGAGCGGCACTCGACCGAGACCATCGTCGTCACCGCCGACCTCGCCGAGCGCGATGCGCCGAAGGCGATCGTCGATGCGGTGCGTGCGGCGGGCGTCGATGTGTCGTGCCTGGTCAACAACGCGGGCTACGGAATCCGTGAGCGCTTCCTGAAGACGCCGTGGGAGACGCACGCGCAGTTCCTCCGCGTGATGGTCGACTCGTGGCTCGAGCTGACGCACAGGCTCGCGCCTGCGATGGTCGCGCGCGGATACGGACGCATCGTGAATGTCTCGAGCCTCGCGTCGCTTGCGCCCGAGCCGCCTGGAAGCCTCTACCCCGCCGCGAAGTGCCTCATGACGAGCGCGAGCCGATCGCTGCGCCTCTCGCTCCTCGGGACGGGCGTCCACTGCACGGCGCTCTGCCCCGGCTTCACCTACACGGAGTTCCACGATGTCCTCGGCGCGCGCGAGGCGATGAACAGGCTGCCGAAGTACATGTGGCAGTCGGCCGACGCCGTCGTCGCAGCGGGAATCGAGGGCGTCGAGCGCAACAAGGCGGTTGTCGTGCCGGGCGCGTTCAACAGGTTCGCCGCGTTGGCATGCCGGTTCATCCCGTACTCGCTCGCGTACCGCATGACGCCGAAGGCGATCCTCGAGGAGAGCATCACGAGCGCGGGCGGCGCGGCGCAGGACAAGAGGTGAACCGATGTCGCTGATCTGCTCTCCCATCGCAGTCGAGAGCGCCGCGGAGATTCCGCTTGCGGTCGAGCGCGCCGCACGCGCGCGCGTCCTCGGCGCGCGCATGGTCGAATGGCGCTGCGACGGGCTCGCGTCTCGCGAGGGCGCGGGTGCAGCAGATGCGATCGCGCGGCTCGTGCGCGAGTCGCCGCTGCCGTCGATCGTCACCGTGCGCAGCGCGGACGAAGGTGGCACGGCGGCGCTTGCGGAGTCGGAGCGCCTCGCGCTCCTCGCGCGCGTAGCGAAGTCCGCCGACGCTCCGCGCATGATCGATGTGGAGCATGCCGCCCTCGGCGCGGATCTCTCGCGCGCGCTTCTCGCCGCTGCGCTTGCGCCGCGCGAAGGCGACGCCGATGCACCCGCGGCG
>JBIKTI010000043.1:0-11119 GCA_044348205.1 Phycisphaerales bacterium
CGGCGCACCCGCAAGCGGCTGGTTGTTCGTGCCGTAGCTCACATTGCGGAGGATCTGCGCGAGGGTGGCGTCCTGGTTCGCGGCAGGCGTCACGCGCAGGATGCTGCCCGTCAGCTGGTTCTGCGAGAGCTCGCCGAGTTCGACCGAGTTCACATAGCCGAGGATGCCCTGGAAGTTGAAGATGCAGTCGCTCAGCGACGCTGAGGGAAGCGCTCCCGCGACGAGGGTCGAGCCCTGCGGGCGCATCTGGCGCATGTAGATGACGGGCTGGCCCCACGCGTCGACGAGATCGGGAATTCGATAGGGGTCTGCGGAGAACGGCGCGCCGCCCACGGAGGTGAGGTTCTGGCCAGGGGCCGCGGCGAGATCGTCGACCTTCGGCGAGAAGAACGACTTGTACTGGACGCCGCGGATGCGCGGTCCCTCGCCGACCTTGGAGGGGTTCACCTTGATGGCGAAGGTGTTGCCCACGCCGCCGTTGAAGGTGATCTCGGTCCACGAGCTGTACTGCGTGGCGCCGTAGTTCGGGTCGTCCTGCCCGACTGCGCCACCGCAGAGGTGGAGGATCGCGTTCTCGGTGCCCGTGATCTTCGGGTCGGCCGCGAGGATCGCCTCGGGCACGATGCCCGGGTAGAAGCCGAACTGCTGCTGGAAGGTCTCGCAGGCCTTGGCGAACTCCTGCAGGAGGTTCTCCGTCTGCGTCTTGCGCGCGCGCTCCTGCACGCGGCTGAGCGCTGGGAGGAGGATCCCGATGAGGAGCGCGATGATGCCGATCACCACCAGCATCTCGGTCAGGGTGAAGGCGCGGCGGGTCTGCGCGCGGGCCGAGGAGGCGTGACGGGTCTTGGTGGTCGATGCGGACATGCGGAGAATCCTAACGGGAGAAGCCCCATCGGCGGAGGAACTCCGACGAGGGAACGGTGGCCGAGGCGCCGTCTTGGCATGATTACGCCGCGGGGGCTCTCGATGCTGCGCCCTCGGGCCAAACCAAGGGCAGAGGCCATATTGGACACCTAGTTTTTGTGCGCGGCATCCGCCGCATCCGCGTTCGATCGAGGCAGGACCTATCCCCGCGAGACCTGCCGATAGCCCTCGTAGCCGGCGATCGCCACGGCGGTCGCGAGGTTGAGGCTGCGGACGGAGGTGGTCGCAGGGTCCGCGGCGCCGCCAGACGCGGCGTGGGGCCGCGGGCGGTCGGTCCCCGGCTGCGGGATGCGGAGGAGGGACTCCTCCCCGAACGCCGCCAGCACGAAGGCGGCCGTCTCAGGGTCGACGCCGCTCGACTCCTTGCCGAACAGCAGGTAGTCGCCGCGCTCGAACCCTGCGTCGTAGAGCGACCGCTCGGCCCGCGCCGTGAAGAGCCAAAGTCGCCTTGGCCGCTCAGACTCGAGGAACGCCTGCCAGTCTGCGTGCTCGACGCAGTCGACCAGATGCCAGTAGTCGAGCCCCGCCCGCCTGCGGGCCTTGTCGTCCATGTCGAAGCCGATCGGGTGGACGATGTGCAGCCTGCAGCCGAGCGCTGCGGCCGTGCGGCCGATGTTCCCCGTGTTGTTCGGGATCTCTGGGTGGAGGAGCACGAAATGGAGCAGCGGGGCGTCAGGCACAGAGGAGCCTCCGCTCGCCGCGCGCGCGCATCAGCGCTCGAGCTCGTCCTTCGAGAGTGGCCGCTGGAAGCCGACGCCCTTGGCACGGTCCGCGCGGGCCTGGCCGACGCAGAGGAGGCACCAGATGGCGCAGACGATGATCCAGAGGGCGTTCGAGAAGAGGACGAGTTCCATGGCGTGGATCCTACTGGTTGCGTGCGGCCCGTGTGGACTGCAGGAGTATCGGCTTGATGGCGCGGGCTGTTGAATCCCGCGAGCGATGCGCGGAGCGTCCGTCTGAATCGGAAAGCGCCCCCTGCGGGATTCGAACCTGCGACCTGCGCTTTAGGAAAGCGCTGCTCTATCCAGCTGAGCTAAGAGGGCACCGAAGCGGCGCAGTATAGCCGTTCAGCGGAGGTGCTCCCGCACAGTGCGCACCGACTGGTAGCCGTTCCACACGATGAAGATCGCGAGGAGCCACCCCGGGCAGGCGAAGAAATACTGCCTGTCGACCTGGTCCCACACGAGGATGACGAGGAGGCCGAGCGTGGCCGCGAGGCCTGCGACGCCGGAGGCAAGGCCAGCCATCGGAATGCGAGCCATGGCGAGCCCCGCCGCGCCCGCGAAGAGCAGCGTCGAGAGGCGGAGGATCCACAGGGCGCCGATCCAGAGCGGGACGGTCTCGCCCGCGCTGTTCGTGACCTGCGAGGTCGTGTCGCTCAGGAAGCCGAAGTAGCCGAAGATCGCCGCCGAGATGAGCGGTCCGAGCACATCGGGTGCGGGACGGTGCGAGGGCGTCGGGCGGTTCGCGTCCATGCCCGTAGAGTACCCGCCGCGGTGCTTCCGTTGCTCCGATCCATCTTCTCGGAATGGCCGTGGGTGGCGCCCCTCCTCGCGGTCGTTTCACTCACGATGTCGCTCACGACCGTGGCGGCAGTCCTTCTCGACAGGCGCTGCCGCTCGCAGAGCGCCATTTCGTGGGTGCTCCTGGTCATCGCGGCCCCGTTCATCGGGCCGATCATCTACTGGATCTTCGGGAAGCCCTGGCTTTCCGCGCGGCGCGAGGCGTCGTACCTCGCGGTGGCGGAGGAGCGGTCCGAGACGCGGCGACGCGATGAAGCGGGGGGCGCAGGCGCTGCGCGTAGGCGCGCGCGCGAAAGCGTCTTCCGCTCGCTGACCCAGGACCAGCGTCGCATCGCCACGCAGGCGTCGTCGATCTCGGGCGACTTCCCGCTCGGCGGGAACGACATCGAGCTCTTCGATGAGGCGGAGGAGCTCTTCCGGCGCATGGCCGACGACATCGGCCGCGCCGAGCGCCATGTCCACATCGTGTTCTACATCGCGCTCGACGACGCGACGAGCTGCCATGTCTTCCGTGCGCTCGAGGAGGCCGCGCGGCGGGGCATCCCGTGCAGGCTGCTGCTCGACGGGCTTGGGTCGCGGGCGTTCCTGAAGAGCGCGCGCTGCGCCGAACTCGCGAAGGCGGGCGTGCAGGTCGTCGAGGCGCTGCCCGTCGGCATGCTGCGGCGTCGGTTCGGCCGCATCGACCTGCGCAACCACCGCAAGATCGTGGTCATCGACGGCGCAGTCGGCTACATCGGCAGCCACAACCTCGCCTCGAAGGACTTCAAGGTGAAGGAGCGCTACGCGCCGTGGATCGACGCGACCATGCGCATCAAGGGGCGCGTGGCCAACGACCTGCAGAAGATCTTCGCCGAGGACTGGTTCCTCGAGACGGACGAGGACCTCTGGTCGCTCGTGACGCAGAATGTGGGCGACGGCGTCGAGCCCGCGATCGCGCAGGTCCTCGGCACGGGGCCCGCGACCTACGAGAGCGCGATGCCGCAGATGATCCTCTCGCTCGTCCACCTCGCGGAGGAGGAGGTCATCCTCACGACGCCCTACTTCGTGCCCGACGAGCCGACCCTCGCGGCGCTCCTGACGGCGGCGCGGCGCGGCGTGCGCACGGTGCTGATCATGCCGGAGTTCAACGACTCGCTGCTCGTCAAGCTCGCGAGCCGCAAGTTCTACCAGCGTCTTCTCGAGGCGGGCGTCGAGCTCTGGCTCTACCGCGGTGGGCTCCTCCACTCGAAGACCATCGTGGCCGACGGGCGGACTTCCCTGATGACGAGCGCGAACCTCGACCGCCGCAGCTTCGAGCTCAACCTCGAGGCGAGCATGGTGGTCTACGACGCGGAGGTGAGCGGGCGGCTACGCGCCCTGCAGGAGGGCTACCTCGCGCGCTCTCGGCGCATCCTGCCCGCAGAGTGGTATGGCCGTCCATGGTGGAAGCGGCTCGTCGAGAACGCCGTCGGGCTGCTGTCGCCGCTTCTCTGACGAAATCGCGATCGCGCCGAGGATGCTCTCGAGATTGGCCTCGAGGATCCTCGCGACTGCGGGAAGTGCCGATGGACGGACTCGAACCGTCGACCTCCGGGTTATGAATCCAGCGCTCTAAACCAGCTGAGCTACATCGGCAGAGGGTCGGAGAGTATAGCGGTTCTCCTTCGATCCTCAACCGTGCCGTTCCGCAGCGACAACGCCGCCCGCGGGGCCCCGAAGGACCCCGCAGGCGGCAGGGAGCGTGCGCAAATGAAGCGGGTGCATCGGTGTGCGCTCACCCCGGGTCGCAGACGCCCCAGCCTGCAAGCACGATCGCGAGGTCGTTGCCGTCGATGGTTCCATCGCCGTTGGCATCGGATTCCAACGAGTCGGAGCCCCAGGCAGCCAGCACTTCGGCGAGGTCGCCGCCATCTGTCTCCCATGAGCCGTCGATGTCGGATGGGCACGGCCTCTGCATCGGCGGCAGGTCGAGCTCAGGCGGATTTCCAGGCTTCCCGCTCGGCGGGGCGTCGGGGACGCTGACCGAACGCGAGGTCACGGGCTTCCCCTTGCTTCCGACCACCACGGTGAACTCGTAGCTGCGGATCTCATCGCAGCCGAAGGCGTTCACGCGCGCCTCGAAGCTGCCAGGCTCGGTGTAGGTGTGCGAGATATCGCCAGGCACGCCGCGCACCGCCGTGCCGTCGCCGAAGTCGACCATGACGAAGGTGTGCGGGCCGAAGTCGAGGTCGAGGACAAGGCTCCCGTTCGTACGGAGATGGTTCGTGCCAAGCTGGAAGCCTGAGAACGGCATGTCGAACCTGCTCGCGAGCAGCGCCGGGTCGGAGCCGAGGATCTCGAGTGCGAGCTGCATGTCGAAGCCGTCGGTCGGTTGGGGCTGTTCAAACATGCCTCCGACGACGATGTATCCGCAGTTCGGAGGGGCGATGTTGTTCTGGAGCATGTTCCTGAAGGTGCTCTTGAGGCTGCTCGGGCATGGGCACCCGAGCGCACCTGCCGAGGGAGGAAGCCAAAGCCCCGTCGCCGTGAAGACCTCCTCGACGAAGACGACGCAGTTGTCGTCGCACGCGTCGAAGTCAAAGTCCGCTCGGCTCAGGTTGCGAACCGCCTGAAGTGCCGTTCTCCACTGCGCCATGGTCACGGGGTACCAGAGCGTGTAGTCCGCCATGGAGTTGGTGTCGTCTCGAATCACCCCGGGGTTGTAGGGGCGCGGCGCGACGGGATACTTTCCGAATCCCCAGTAGCACGCGACGGCGCCGCCAGGGCAAAGCGTCGAGCGCATGTCCTTGAACTTCACCCATGCGTGGCCCCACGGGCTTGGATTCCAGGTCATCGTCGATGCACCGATGAAGTAGCCCGCGTTGATGCCCTTCACCTTGATGCCGACGATGCCGCCGTTCAGCAGCGGCGGCGCCGACACCTTCACGAAGAAGGTGGGGCGGGCGATGCATGTGATCGGAGTGCTGCAGCGAATGTTGGTCGGCAGCGAGGCGGCGGGAATGTCGTCGATCCGTAGAACTGCAGAGGGAGTGCCCCAGCACGGCGGGCTCCCGGCGCCGAGCGAAGGAACGCCGTCGCCGTCGCAGTCGTTGATCAGCGCGTTCGGGCTGTATTGGTACGCGAAGTCCGCGTCTGGATGCGCTGCGAAGAAGGCTGTGATCGGGTCGACGCCCTGCGGCAGCTGGTGAAGCGCCTTGACCGCCACGACCTCCACATCGAAGTTCTCGTGGACGCCCGGGAGAATCGGGACCTCGAACTTGATGTCCTTGGAGGTCTGGATGACCGATCCAGCTGCTGCCGGGAGCAGGACCTCGCTCAGCGTCCGCGGGATGTCGCTCTCGGCCTTTGCAAGGGCATTCCGATGCCACACGCTCTGGGCCTGCGCCGCGTCGGCGAGGCCGAGGGAGGCCAACATGAGCAAGGCGCAGCCCGCGCGGCGCACAGCCGCGTCTCGAAGAACTTTCATGGATGGAACTCCTGGGTTTGAACGGGACAACGATGTCAAACGGACATGGCACGGAGACGAAGGACACCGCCTTCGCTCACGACCGCCGAGCTGCGCTGCGCTCGACACTTGTGTCTGTGCCGCATGAGAGGATGCGAGCGAGTCGTGTGAGGACAAACGATCATCGCGCCATCGCGCGATATTCGAGAGTTCCAGAGGCGCTGTCCTCAGTCGGGGACAGCGCTGGCCCATCGGCCGTTCACCTGCATCTCTGGTGGACGGCCGATGGGCGTGTCGACACGATTCGTCGGACGAGCCGTGCGATCGCCTCGTCGCGTCGGGCCGCCGTGCGCAGCGAGCACTCCCAGACGGTCAGCACCCGCCAGCCCGCGCGGCGGAGAGCCGCAGCCGTGCGCCTGTCGCGCGCGACATTGCGGGCGAACTTCTCGCGCCAGAACGCGCGGCGGGTGGATGGCTCGCTCGACAGCGTGCAGCCGTGGCGGTGCCAGAAGCAGCCGTGCACGAACACCACCGTGCGGTGCTTGGCCAGCACGATGTCGGGGCTCCCAGGGAGCGAGCGGTTGTGGATGCGGAAGCGCAGGCCCGCGCGATGCAGCGCCGAACGCACAAAGACCTCGGGCTTCGTGTTCGTGCCGCGGATCTTCGCCATCAGCGCGCTGCGCTCGGACTTGGTCAGCGTGTCAGCCATCCAGCCTCTCCGCCACGCCGCCGGACCGACGCGCGGGGCGTCAGGCCTTCACTGCCTTCGGGGCGCTGCGAACCCACCGCCGTCCGAGATCGCTCTGCGCAAACTCGGGTTCGACGCTCGCGATCGCGGCCGCGACCAGGCCCATGAACATCGGGTTCGGCCCGAGCGGGCGGCTCGTCAGCTCGGGGTGGAACTGGCCGCCGACGAAGTAGGGGTGGGTGTCCTGCGGGAGCTCGAGCACCTGCATGATCGGGAACCTCGGATGGCGGCCGCTGAAGCGGAGGCCCGCGGCCTGGAGCTGCTCGATGTAGGCGGGCTCGACCTCGTAGCGGTGGCGGAAGCGCTCGCGCATCTCGGTCTTCGAGCCGTAGAGGAAGCTCGCGAGCGACCCCGGCTCGAGGATGACCTCCTGCGCGCCGAGGCGCATGGTGCCGCCCATGATGCCCTCGAGCTTCTTCTGGTCGGGAAGCTCCGAGATCATCGGGTGCGCGCAGTTCGGCTCGAACTCAGTCGAGTTGGCGCCCGCGAGCCCGAGCACGCTGCGGCCGAACTCGATCACGGCCATCTGGAAGCCGAGGCAGATCCCGAGGAACGGCACGCGGTTCGTGCGCGCCCAGCGGACGCAGCGGATCTTGCCCTCGACGCCGCGCTGGCCGAAGCCGCCCGGGACGATCACTGCATTGACGCCGTCGAGCGCCTTCGCCGTGAGCGCTTCGTCTGTCAGCTCGCCAGTGTCGATCCATCGCGTCTTGATCTCGCAGGAAAGCTGGATCGAGCAGTGCTCGATCGCCTTGTCGATCGAGGCGTACGCGTCGCGCAGCGCCGCGTACTTGCCCGTGATGCCGAGCTCGATCCTGTGCTTGCGCGGCGCGAAGATGCGGCGCGAGAAGTCGAGCCACTCGACGCGCGCGACATCCTCCTTCGCGGGGTTCGTGCGGTCGTGCAGGTTCAAGATCGAGAGGATCTCGCGGTCGAGGCCCGCAGCGCGCATGGCCTCTGGAATCGCATAGACGCTCTCGCGGTCGTGCATGGAGAACACGCGGCGGAGCGGCACATTCGAGAACATCGCGATCTTCTCCATCACCTTGTCGGTGACGGGGTTCTTGGCGCGGCACGCCACGATGTTCGGCTGGACTCCGGCCTCCATGAGGCGCTTGATGCCGAGCTGCGCCGCCTTCGACTTCTGCTCGCCGAGGATCGACGGCTCGAGGATGTAGGTGAGCGCCACGAAGCAGGTCGACTCGTCGCCCTCCTCGAAGGCGAGCTCGCGCAGCGCCTCGATGTAGAAGCCGTTCTCATAGTCGCCCGCCGTGCCGCCGACCTCGACGAAGACGACATCTGCCTGCTTGCCGCCGTTCCCCGTCATCGCGAGCTCGCGCAGGCGCATCTTCACGACGCCCGTCACATGCGGGATCATCTGCACATCGCGGCCGAGGTAGCCGCCGCGGCGCTCGCGCTCGAGGACCTCGGTGTAGATCTGGCCCGCTGTGACGAAGTTCCTGCGCGTGAGGTCCTGGCTGAGGATTCGCTCGTAGGTGCCGAGATCCATGTCGGTCTCGCACCCGTCGGCCAGCACGAACACCTCGCCGTGGCGGTAGGGGTTCAGCGTGCCCGAGTCGATGTTGAGGTAGCCCTCCATCTTGATGGGGGCGACCGAAAGGCCCTTGTCCTTGATGAGCTTCGCCAGGGAGCTTGCGAAGATGCCCTTGCCGAGGCCGCTCATCACCGTGCCGATGACGACCACGAACTTCGTGCGGCCACGCTGGTAGCCCGCGGGGGCGGGCGAATGCCATTCCGAGCTCTCTTCGCTCTTTCCAAACTGTGAGAGGAATCCGCAGCCGTCGGGAAGGTCGGCAGGATGATCCGAGTGGGGCATTCCCGAATGTAGTCAGGAAGAGGCAGGAATTGCAAGTCGGGTCATCGCGATTGCGTGCGCCGGACGAACGCGGCGTACTGATCCGCTGTGTCGATGCCCTGGCTCGAGACAACTCGGACGGAAACGGCGATCCCATGTCCGCGTTCGAGGACCCGCAGCTGCTCGAGGCTCTCCGTCTCCTCGAGGGGCGACGGGGGCCATGCCGCGAAGGCGGGCAGGAATGCAGCCCGATAGGCGTAGAGCCCGACATGGCGCAGCGGCGCTGCGCGGGGGGTGGCGCCCGACGCTGCGTCCCGATGGAGGGGGATCGGCGCACGGGAGAAGTAGAGCGCGCGGCCGCCCTCGCCGAGCACCACCTTCACGAGGTTCGGGTCGAGGGGGAACTCGCCCGCCGCGAAAGGGGTGGCGATGGTGGCGACCTCCGCCCATGGGGAGCGCGCGAGCAGGTCGACCGCGGCGTCGATCGTCTCCGGCTCGATCTCTGGCTCGTCGCCTTGGATGTTGACCACGATCTCTGGGCGCTCGTCGGGGGGGAGGCCTGCGTTGATCGCGCAGAGCGCCTCCGCGAGGCGACTGGTGCCGTTCGGGTGGTCGACGCGGGTCAGGATGGCGCGGCCGCCCGCGCGCTCGACCGCCTCGACGATTCGAGGGTGGTCCGTCGCCACATAGACGGCCGCGAGGGTGGCGGCGCGGCGCGCCTGCTCGAGGACATGCACGATCAGGGGCCGCCCCGTCTCTGAAGCGAGCACCTTCTCGGGGAAGCGCGACGAGGCGAGCCTCGCGGGAATGATCCCGACCGCGCGCGGAAGGGGAGCGCCGTTCACGCAGGCATTTCCTTCACGAGCGCGTCGATCTCCTTGCGCTTCGTGCGGATATCGCGGTAGGAGATGTCGCGGCGGACGATCGCAGAGCAGATCTCGCCCGCCTCGCGGGCGTAGGTGCCGTTCTTCTCGGCCTTCGCGAGTTCCATCAGCGACACCATCAGGTCGTACTTGATCGGAAGCTCGCGGTCGGACTCGCCCGCGCCCAAGGCGCTCAACGCCTCGCGGTATTCGCTCGACGCCTCGGAGTGCCAGCCTTCCGCCGCGAAGCAGCGCCCGAGCATGTGGGTCGATCCGATGCGGAGCTTGGCGTCGTCCTTGCAGGCTTGGAAGGACGCCATGGCCTCCTCGAAGTTGCCGAGCTCGAACTCGATGCGGCCGAGTTCCGCCTTGATAGAGCGGTCCGTCGGGTAGTTGCGCTGGCGCTCGCGCAGCTCCGCGCCCTCGAGGTCGAGGAGCTCGCGTCGGATGGCCGCGTGCGCGGCGCGGGCGGCCTCGTCGGCGGGGTTCGCCTCCGCGGCCTTCAGCGCCGCAGAGACGCGGCGACGCATCTGCGACACCTTGATCTCGCCCGCGAACATCTTGAAGCGGTACTCGTTGAGCCGCTCGAAGCCCGTCATGAAGACGGCGTGCGCCTCGTTCTCCGACTCATCGGTGCCGCGGCGCCGCAGGAGCGTGCCGAGGCGCTGGATGACATCGGCCGACATCGGGTTCGCCTCGTACTCGGCGCGCGCGCGATCGACATTGCGGGCCTCTGTCTCTTCGCTCGCAGCGATCTGGTTCTGCTCCTGGAGCTGCTGCTGCCTGGTGCCGTCCTTCACCATCGAGCTGAAGTTGCCGCCGCCGCCCGCAGCCTTGTCGTAGCCGCCCTGCTTGAGCGCGTGGCGGGCCGTGAGCTCCTTGAGATCGGCGGAGAGCTGCGTGTCGGTCGGGTCGACGCGCACGGCCTCCTCGACGCAGGCGAACGCCTCGGCGTAGGCCTCGACATTCGTGAAGAGGGTCTTCGCCTTGATCCACATCGACTTCGACTGCTTCTTCTGCTTGCGCAGGAGGTCGAGGAGCTTCGGGGCGATCCAGCCGCCGAACTCGACCTGGCCCGCCTTCGCAGCCGTCTCGAGCATCTTGAAGGCCGTGTCCATGTTCAAGATATCGCGCGACCAGACATACTCGGCCTGCACGAACTTGTCGATCGGCCCGGGGCCCTCGAGCTCGCGGATCTCCTCGCGCCCCGCTGGCTTGCCGCCCGACTGGTAGAAGCTCACAGCGAGCTTGTAGAACTCCTCGTGCCGAGGAAGGCCGCTCGGGTCGAAGCGGAAGCCCTTCGCGTAGAGCATCAGCGCATACTCGTAGTTACCCGTCTGCGCGATGGTCCTGGCGTGGTCGAAGAACTTGCGCGCCTTGTCGGGCTGCGGGATGAAGGCGCCTTCGACGGCGGGTTGCCCACCCGCGGGCGCTGAGGCGTCCTGCTGCGGCTGGTCGGTCGGCTTCTTCTTACCGAAGGAAAAGAGACCCAAATCCTGGCTCCTCGGGAGGCGCGGTTGCGGAACCGCCCGAAGATGCGCGGCCACTGCGTGGCGGGCGACGACCTCAGGCGGAGCGATCTTGAAGGGTACCCGCGGTCGGGGGCATCGGTCAAACGCCTTCGCCGTGTGCGGGCGACCCCGCAACATCCGCGCGCGGCCGCAGATCAGTTGCGGTCGCGGCCTCGGGAAACGGAGAGTCTATGATGGCCGAATGGCCAAAGGGCGCTCCATCGTCATCCACCCCGATCCCGTGCTTCGCCTCAAGGCGCGGCCTGTCGAACGGATCGACGCATCCGTGCTCGACCTCGTCGAGGACATG
>JBIKTI010000322.1:0-3733 GCA_044348205.1 Phycisphaerales bacterium
GCGACGACGCGTGTGCACGAGCCCAAGGGCGCGCCACCTGCTCCTGCTGCGGCGAAGGCCGCCACGCAGCGACCGGCCGCAAGCGCCGAGGCCGAGGTCAAGCCGAAGGTGGCTGCTTCGGCGGCTGTTTCGGTTGCTGCTTCGGCGGTTCCCGTGGCCGCGCGTCGCAACGCTGTCGAGAAGGAGAAGTCGGCCGCGACGCCAGCGGCCGCGCCGCTCGCGAAGCCCGCGAAGGTCGCCGCAGCGCCGCAGCCTGTGCAGCAGTCGGCGTCTCAGCCTGCACCGCAGCGGTCTGAATCAGAGCCTGAGCCGATCGACCCTTCGCACCCTTTCCGCGCTGCGCTCCGCCAGCGAGGCGGCTGAGTGGGCGACGGCCCTGACGGCGTCGATGGTGCTGCGGTCGCGCGCGCACGGCGCTTCTGGCGCATCGCGCTTGTCGCCTATCTCGTTCCAGTGACCGTGGTCACGCACTGGCCGCGGCTCGGCTTCGCGGGCGCGGGTACGGTCGACAAGTTCGCGCACTTCCTCGGCTTCGGTGCGCTTGCGTGGCTCGCCCTGCATGCGCGCCCGGCGCGCCGCGCATGGATCGGCTTTCTCCTCGCTGTGGCGTGGGTCTACATCGACGAGGTGACGCAGGCGATCCCGATCCTCGGTCGCACCTTCAGCGTCTACGACATGATCGCGGGCTGGACGGGCGTGGCGCTGGCGGGCGCGATCCACCTTGCGCGCGCGGCGCGACGGCCGCGGGGCGCGCTCGACCCGCACGACCCGCTCGAGCCCCTTGTCTATGGCGACGCGCGCAACTGGCGCCACGCGGCCGTGTTCGCTGTGGCGGCCGCACTCGTGATCGGTGGGGCGATCATCGCTTGGCGCATGCGGGACGGCATGGAGCTCTCGGTCGGAAGCGCGATCCACCCGCTCGCGATGGGGTTCCTGTGCGGGCTCGTCGCGGCGACCGCACATGTCGAACGGCAGGTGCTGGTCCGCCACGGGCTCGCCATCGACGGGCTCCCCGCGCGCGGGATCCCGCCCCGAAGCCCCTTCGCGCTGCTCGTCGGCCCGATCGCGATTCTTGCGGCCATTCCGCTCGCGTGGGCCCTGCACTGGTTCCTCCTTCGCGTGCTCTTCGGCGCAAGGCCGGCCGCGGAGCACGCCATCGACAGGGAGGGCTTCATGGTGATGGGCCCCGCGTTCATGCTTGTCGCCGTCGTCTGCATGTTCGAATGCCTGCGCACGGCGCTTGTGCGCGCTGCGCGCGCCTCCGCGTGAACGCCACCCGCGCAAGCGGCTACGCTCTCCGCGCCATGGGTCGATCGATCGTCATCGTCGGAGCGGGCGTCGCGGGGCTCGCCGCAGCGCGCATCCTGAGGGAAGCAGGGCACGCCGTCACGCTGCTCGAGGCGTCCGCACAGGCGGGTGGCCGCGTCGCCAGCGACAGGATCGGCGGATTCACGGTCGACCGCGGATACCAGGTCTACCTGAGCACCTACCCCGAAGGTCCGCGCTTCCTCGACCTGAAGGCGCTCGAACTGCGCGCGTTCATGCCAGGTGCGCTCGTGTGGAACGGCGCGCGCGCGGCCACGGTGGCGCACCCGCTGCGCGAGCCGCTCGCCGCCCTCGTCGGCGCACTGCGCGGCGCCGTGCCGCTTGGCGATGCACTGCGCATGGTGCCGTTCGCGCTTGCCGCAGCGCGTGGCCCCGCGACGGAGCCGACCGTCCGCGGCGAGACTGCGCGCGCGCGCCTCCGCGCGCTCGGGGTGTCTGGCGCCACCATCGACGGGTTCTTCCGCAGCTTCTTCGGCGGTGTCTTCCTCGACACCTCGCTCTCGACCGACGCGGGCAGGCTCGAGTTCCTCATGCGCCTCTTCGCGAACGGCTTCGCCTGCGTTCCCGCGCGGGGAATGGGCGAGATCGCGGCGCAGCTCGTGCGCGGGGCCGAAGGCGCGACGCTGCGGCTGAACGCGCCCGTCGTGCGCGTCGCGCCGAGTGGGCGCGGGGCGGCCGTCACGCTCCGCTCGGGAGAAGTGGTCGACGCCGACGCAGTGATCCTCGCCACGGACGCAGCCTCGCTCGAGACGCTGCTCGCAGCCGATGGCGAAGAGCCGCGGGTTCGCACGGCCTGGTGCGGGACGCTCGCCGCGTGGTTCGCGACTCCAGACGCGTCGCTTCTCCCGAAGTGGCTCGTCCTGAACGGTTCGGGCCGTGGTGGCGTCACGCAGGGCGCGTTCAACCACGGCGCCGCCATGAGTTCGATCGCGCCCGAGTACACGCCATCGGGCCGCGGCCTCTTCGTTGCGAACACGGCCTACCTTCCGCGGGACCCCGCCAACGACCGCGACACAGCAGAGGACATGCGCCGCACGCTGCGGCAGATCCTCGGCGCGCGCGCGACCGACGGTTGGGAGCTCCTCGCGGTCCAGCGGATTCCGCGTGCGCTGCCGAGGCAGTGGCCCGAGGATCTCGCCGCGCGTTCGCGCCTCGTTGCCCCGCAGGGGTTCTTCCTCGCGGGCGATGTGATGGAGGATGCGTCGATCAACGGCGCGCTTCGCTCGGGCCGCCGCGCCGCCGAGGCGTGCCTGAAGGCGCTCGCGTGAGCAGATGGCCCGCCTGAGCGGAGACCTCGCCCGACCGGAGTCCTCGTCCGCCGCCACGCGCGCGGCGCGGTATTCTCCGCGCATGTCCCTTCGCCTCCGCGTCCTCGCCTTCGCCGCGCTTTCCGTGGTCCTCCACGCGTGCTCAAGCTCGACGACGCTCCTCGAGAGCGATGTGCCGCTCCCAGACGGCATGACCGTCGTGCGCAGCGCAGACATTCGCCGCGACGCGGGCACGCTCACGGGCGGGCGGTTCCTGCTCGCGGGGCGCGTGCCAGATGCGGGCGAACTCCTGTCCGACACGCTGGGACGCTTCGAGTCTGGCGGTTGGACCGTGGTCGACTCGCGCACGGGCCTCGACCTCGCCTCTGCGCGGCTCGAGAAGGGCGCGCGTCGCGCCGAACTCTCGATTCACCGCCGCGCGCTCGAGCCCGACATGTCGACGGGCACGCTCGAGGTCACCTCGGGCGCCGCGCCAGCGGGAGGTTGACTCGCAGCGCCCGCGCGGCCAACCGCCGCTTGCCTCGAGGAACGGACTTCCATGGCTGAACGCTTCGAGCACCACGCGCGCCTGATGACGGTGCTCACCCTCGTGAGCCGCGTCACGGGGCTTGCGCGCGATGCCGCGCTCGCGCGAGTCTTCGGCATCGGCCCGTTCATGGACGCGTTCAACTTCGCGTTCCTCATCCCGAATCTCTTTCGCAGGCTCTTCGGCGAGGGCGCGATCTCCGCCGCGTTCGTGCCGCGCTACGCAGAGCTCGTCCGCGACGACCGCGAGGCGTCGCGGCGGTTCGCGGGGCTCCTCCTCGTCCTCCTCGCGATCCTGCTCTGGGGAATCGTCCTCGTGGGCGAGGTGTTCCTCCTCTCGCGCATGTGGTCCGCGCCTGAGTTCGAGGTGACGCGGCTCGGCGTCCAGTCGCTCGGCGGCATCGCGACGGAGACCGTCGGCGTCCGCTCCGTGCGGCTCGGCTACGAGCTCGCGGCGCTCATGCTGCCCTACATGCCGCTCATCTGCCTCACGGCGATCGCGGGTTCCGCGCTCCAGGTGCATGGCCGCTTCGGTCCGACCGCGGCCGCGCCCATCATCCTGAACCTCGCGCTCGTCGCGGCCACGCTCGGCGTCGTGCCGCTCGTCCGCGCGG
>JBIKTI010000324.1:0-3727 GCA_044348205.1 Phycisphaerales bacterium
CCCATGACGAAGAAGCGCATCGACCGGATCGAGGTTGCAGGGAGGCGGGTGTTCGTGCGGGTCGACTTCAATGTCCCCATGGAGGCGGGCGCGATCACCGACGACCGCCGCATCGAGGCGAGCCTCGGCACGATCCGCTCGATCCTCTCGCGCGGCGGGCGCGCGGTGCTCGCAAGCCACCTCGGGCGCCCCGAGGGGAAGGGCTTCGAGGCCGAGTTCTCGCTGGCGCCCGTCGCGGCGCGCCTCGGGGAGCTTCTCGGCGCCGATGCGCCGCACGGCGTGGCGTTCCCGTCGCAGGACCCGACCGACGACGCCGCGCGCGCGGCCATCGCCGCGATGCCTGAACGCGGGGTCGTGCTTCTCGAGAACCTGCGCTTCGCGAAGGGCGAGAAGAAGGGCGACGCGGGCTTCGCGTCGAAGCTTGCGGGCCTCTGCGACATCTATGTGAACGACGCCTTCGGCACGAGCCACCGCGCCGACGCGTCGATGTACGCGCTGCCGATGGCGATGCGCGCGCGCGGCGCGCCGTGCGTGTCGGGGTTCCTCCTCGACGCGGAGCTCGAGTACCTGATCGGGCGAATCGCGGCTGCGAAGAGGCCGTTCCTCGCGATCCTCGGCGGCGCGAAGGTCTCGGACAAGATCCTCGCGATCGAGAACCTGATGGCGAAGGTCGACCGCCTCGTCGTCGGCGGCGCGATGGCCTACACCTTCCTGCGTGCGCAGGGCGTGGCGACGGGCAACAGCCTCGTCGAGGCGGATCGCGTCGACCTCGCGAGGGAGATCCTCGCGAAGGCGGCCGCGAAGGGCTGCGAGTTCCTCCTGCCGACGGACCACGCCTGCGGGCGCGAGTTCAAGGCGGGAACCGAGACCGCGACCGTCGAGGGAGCGATTCCCGACGGATGGATGGGCCTCGACATCGGGCCTGCGACGCGCGAGCGCTTCACGGCGGCGATCCGCTCCTCGCAGACGATCGTGTGGAACGGCCCGATGGGGGTCTTCGAGATGCCGCCGTTCGATGCCGGCACGCGCGCGGTCGCGGCTGCGGTCGTCGATGCCACGGCGTCTGGCGCGACCACGATCGCGGGCGGCGGCGACACCGCAGCGGCGGTCGAGGAGTTCGGAGTCGCAGACAAGCTCTCGCATGTCTCGACGGGCGGCGGCGCCAGCCTCGAGGTCCTCGAGGGAAAGCACCTCGTGTGCCTCGATGCGCTTGACGATGCGATCGACGATGCCTGATGCACGCGACAGCGACGACCCAGCGCTCGCAGCGGCGGAAGCCGCGCGGCGCGTCATCGTCGTCCTCGGCCCGACCGCAGGCGGAAAGAGCGACCTCGCGATGGAGCTTGCGCGCCGCTTCGGCGGAGAGATCGTGAGCGCGGACTCGATGCAGGTCTACCGCGGCATGGACATCGGCACGGCGAAGCCGACGCAGGCCGAGCGCGCGGAGGTGCCCCACCACTGCATCGATCTCGTCGACGCGCACGAGGAGGGCTTCACCGTGGCGCGGTGGCTTGCGTGCGCAGACGAGGCCGTCGCAGACATCAAGCGCCGTGGGCGCGTGCCGATCGTGGTCGGCGGGACGAACCTCTACATCCGCGCGTTTCTCGAGGGGCTCGACGAGGCCCCGGGCGCGGACCACGCGTTTCGCGCTGCGCTCGAGGCGGTTCCGAACGCGGAACTCCACGCCCGCCTCGCTGCGAACGACCCCGCCGCTGCGGGACGGCTCCATCCGAACGACCGACGCCGCATCGTGCGCGCGCTCGAGATCGCGCATTCGACGGGCGACAGCGCGACCGGACGGCGCACGGCATGGGATGACGCGGGCATCGCGCCGCGACGCGACGACCTCTTCACCGTGAGCCTCGACTGGCCCGTCGAGCCGATCAACCGCCGCATCAACGCGCGCGTCCGCCGCATGCTCGACTCGGGGCTCGTCGAGGAGGTCGCGGGACTCTCTCGCGCGCGCGGGCTCTGCCTGCAGGCGCGCGCCGCGTGCGGCTACGAGGAGTTGCTGCGAGTCGTCGGCGACGGCTCGCGCGCGCCGCGCGCACGCGAGCTTGACGAGGCCGCGGAGGCGACGAAGATCCGCTCGCGCCGTCTCGCCAAGCAGCAGCGCACCTGGCTCAAGCGCTTCCGCGCGCTCGATCCGTCGGTCGTGATCGCATGCGACGAGACGACGGAGGCGAAGGCCCTCGCGGACGCGTGCGCGGCCGCGCTCGCGCGCCTCGCGCACACGCGTACGCACGCGTGAGCGCACGCGCGGTGGCCGCTCCGCGAACACCTGATTTCGATCCGAGAACCGATTCTCCGCTTGACTCGGGCGGCCTCCCTGCACTATTCCCCTCTCCCTTCCGTCTCAATGGATCGATTCGAATCGACCGATGAGGGCTGCGGTCCGTCTGCGCGCAGCGTCGCGGGACGGCCAGGGCTCGGACGGCGGGGATGCAGGAATCCTGCAGGAAAACACGACTCACGATGGCAGCCAAGAAGACAACCACGAAGTCCACCTCCCGCAGGTCCGCAGCAGCCGCGACGGCGCCCCGCACCCGAACCAAGCGGGCCGCAGGCGGCGCAGATGCGGGCGACGGGGATGTCGCGGACGGCGGCGCGGACGGCGGCGCGTCGGCCGGCGCGGGAGCCGCGCTCGTGATCGTGGAGAGCCCCGCCAAGGCGAAGACGATCGAGAAGTACCTGAAGGAGCTGGGCAAGTTCCATGTCGAGGCGAGCAAGGGCCACATTCGCGACCTTCCCGAGCGCGCCGAGCGCGCAGCGGCCGCTGACGGCGCCCCGAAGCCGAAGGCCAAGCGCGGCGAGAAGAAGCCCGCGAGCGCTGAACCGAAGCCGATGGACATCCCCGGCGTCGACATGCAGAGCTTCGCAACGACCTATGTGGTGACGCCCGACCGGCGCGAGACCGTCACCAAGCTGCGGAGACTGAAGAGGAACGCGAGCGAGGTTTGGTTCGCGACAGACTTGGACCGCGAGGGAGAGGCGATCTCGTGGCACATCGCCGAGGTCCTCGATGTGGAGCCGACGAAGGCGAAGCGCGTGGTCTTCAACGCGATCACGAAGACGGCGATCAAGGAGGCGTTCGAGCACCCGCGCGCGATCAACATGGCGCGCGTCAACGCGCAGAACTCGCGCCGCATCCTCGACCGCATCGTGGGCTACGGCATCTCGCCGCTCCTCTGGCGGCTCATGCGCCAGGGCGGCCTGAGCGCGGGCCGCGTGCAGACCGTCGCGGCGCGCCTCGTCGTCGAGCGCGAGCAGGAGATCCGCGAGTTCGTGCCGAACGAGTCGTGGGAAGTGCTGGTGCGCCTGTCGCCCGATCTTGCGAGGCGCGGCGCGATCGCGAAGGCGATCGCGGACTTCCTCGCGCGGCGCGACGACAAGGGCAAGTCGCCGTCGCAGAAGGACCGCCTCGCGTTCCTCGCGAAGAACGGCGTCCTCGAGGCGAAGCTCGTCGAGGTCGGCGGCAAGGAACTCGCGATTCAAGCGGACGCGGACGCGGGCGCGCCGCGCGACCTCTCGCAGCTCGTGCGCGACGCGGCCGAGGCCGCGGGCCTCGAGAAGGCCACCGTGTCGACGCGCGAGGATCCACGCGGCAAGGGCGCGGCGCGCTTTGTGCGCACTGTCGCGGGCACGGTCGGCGCGGGCGTCAGCTACGCGGTGGCCTCGATCGAGACTGAGCGGAAGTCGCGGCGCGCCATGCCGCCCTTCAAGACCT
>JBIKTI010000323.1:0-3727 GCA_044348205.1 Phycisphaerales bacterium
TCCCCGTTGAAGAGCTGCATGACCTGAAACGCAGGCGGCGGCACCACCATCATCTGTCCCTGAAGCATCAGCGGATCCTGAAGTCCGAGAAACAGCTGGTTGTCCTTCTGAAGCGGCACCGGGTGGATGCGGCGGAGGGCGGGGCGCTGAAGATGCTCTGGAAGGGTGCTGCTCGACATGGAAAGTCTCGTGAAGGACGCTTGGAGGGCTCGGTCAGGCCGGGCCCGCCGAAGTGCAGGCTGGGATCCAGCGGATCAGCCTGCGCAAGTGCAGAAACTCGGGGACGCGAGTGTATCCGCGGTGCTCCTTGTCGGCGGCCACCGTCGGGCAAGTGATGGCTAGAATCAGAATCTTGGCAACGCGGGCCAAAGGGCCTCGGTATGCCGTCCGATACACCCACTCCGCAGAGTGGGTTGTCCCACCGATGCTGTCACGGCGCGTGCCGTGCGCGGCTCGTCGGGGCGGCCGAGGAAGAGCCTCGGCGAGATGCTGGAAGGAGCCTCGGGCTGCGTGCAGCAGCGCGCGGCTTGACCGACCCGATGCGCGTGTGCCTGCAATCCTGAAGGACCATCACCATGAGATTCGACCGTTCATGCCTCGGCTTCCGCACCGCTGCGATCGCAGCCTCGTGCATCGTCTTCTCCCTGGCGGCTCCCGGCCTTGCAGCGGCTCCCGCGCAGGAGAAGCCCGCAGCTCCGACGAAGCCGGCGGCCGCTGGGCAGCCCGCCAAGCAGGCGGCTCCCGCGAAGCCCGCGCAGCGACCGACGAACACCCTGCCCGCACGCGGGGGCGCGACTGGCACGACCGACGCGGCCACGGTCGCGGACGACGGCAAGCTTCAGGCCGACACGGCTGCGAAGGCGCCTCCGCCGAGCCTCGCTCCAACGCAGGACGCCGCGACCCGCGGCGGTGCCGCTCCGGCGCCGACCTTTGACCCGAACCAGCCGCCCGCTGTGGAGTTCGACCCGCCGATCGCGGACATGGGCGAGATGATCGCGGGCGTCGCGCAGTCGATGACCGTGAAGATCCGCAACATCTCGAAGGAGCCGATCCGCATCACGAAGGCGATCGCCAACTGCGGCTGCACGACTCCCGCCTGGCCAAAGGATCCGATCGCGCCGGGCGCGACGGGCGACATCGAGGTCTCGATGAAGCCGGGCGAGAAGGCGGGCATCCGCATGAGCAAGCAGGTGACCTTCCAGTTCGAGAACCACCCGCCCGCGACCCTCAAGGTCGAGGGCGATGTGATCGCATTCGTCACGATCGTGCCCGACATGCTGAACGAGCCCGCGGAGGACGCAGCGGCCGAGAAGACCGAGATCGTCCTCGAGTCGACGGATGGCGCTGCGTTCCTCGTCACTTCGGTCGCTCCGCCGGTCATCAAGAACCTGCCCACCGAGCCGGCGACGCGCCATGTGCTGGAGTTCGATTGGGCGACCTGGCGCGAGACCGGGCGCCAGATGCGCGTGACCTTCAGCACGGACAACCCCAAGGCCGCGCGTCTCACGACCGTGGTGCGCCGAGCGCTTTCCAAGGACGGCCCGACGCCGCCAACGGCACCGACCCGCGCCGCCGCGAATCTGGGAACGACCGATCTGATCACCGCCGTGCGCGCGGGCGACCTCGACAAGGTCAGCGCGCTGATCGCGGGTGGTGCGAATGTCAACGAGCTCGACAACGCGGGCAGCCGCACGGCGCTCTTCTGGGCGGCGAAGTCTGGCAACATGAATGCCATGCAGATGCTCGTCGACGCCGGTGCCGACCCGAACCTCACTGATCGCAGCGGTCGCACGAGCGTGTGGGCTGCCGTCGAGTTCGGCGTCGACGCTGTTCGCTTCATCGCGGACAACGGTGGCGATCTCGAGAAGCGCGACACGATGAAGTCGACGCCGCTTCTCTGGGCCGCGGGCTTCGGTTCCGCCGAAACGGTGCGCTTCCTCCTCGAGAAGGGCGCCGATATCAAGGCCGTCGACGACAACGGCTGGTCCGCCCTCATCTGGGCGGCGGGCCTGGGTCAGCCCGAGAGCGTGAAGTCGCTGCTCGACGCGGGCGCCGCGCTCGACATCGCGGACAAGCAGACGGGCGACACTCCGCTTCTCCGCGCCGCGCGCACGGGGAAGATCGAGAACCTCAAGCTCATCGTGGACGCGAAGCCCGATCTCGCCGCGCGCAACAAGAACAACCAGACAGCGCTGCACCTCGCCGCACAGAGCGGCGTCGCCGAGAAGGTCGCGATCCTGCTTGCGTCGGGCATCGATCCCGCAGCGACAGACCTCCGCAACTGGACCGCGCTCGACCACGCGATGGCGCGCACCACGGGCGACAAGACCAAGCTCATCGAGCTCCTCAAGCCCGTCAGCCCGGCGCCGTCCGTGACGGAGAGCGGCAAGGCGAAGGACACAGCGGCCAAGCCCTGAACGGGCCCTTGACGGCGGCCCCCGCGATCCAAACCGCAACCTATGGCGACGGCGCGTCCACTCGGGCGCGCCGTCGTTCCTTTCAGCCGTTGATCTACACTGCGCGCCCGCACCCCCGAGCACGATTGGAGCCCCCATGAGCACCCTCGCCTCTTCAGAAGCCGTGTCCTCCTCTGGATCGCCCGCCCTCGACGCCCTTGCCGCCCATCTTCAGGAGGCGTCGCTGCTCGCGTCCTCGAACGCGCTTCTCGACTGGGACCAGGAGACGACGATGCCTGCGGGGGGGCTCGAGTGGCGTGCACGGCAGCAGGCGCTCCTCGCGCGCATCGTGCACGAGCGGGTGAGTTCCCTCGAGCGCCGCGATCTCATCGAGGCCGTCGAGTCGGACGCTGGCGCAATGGCTGATGCGGGCATCGCGGCGATGCTGCGCGAGGCGCGCCGCGACCACGAGAAGGCCACGAAGCTCCCGACCTCGCTCGTAGAGGAGATGGCGAAGACCTCGAGCATGGCGAAGCACGAATGGGCGCTCGCCCGAGAGAAGAGCGACTTCGCGCGATTCGCTCCGTGGCTCGAGAAGCTCGTCGGTCTCCTTCGCGCGCAGGCCGACTGCTACGGGTTCCCGCAAGGCGGGGAGCGCTGGGACGCGCTTGCGGACCTCTACGAGCCCGGCTGCACGGCGAAGGGCGTGTCCGCCGTGTTCGACCCGCTGCGGCCGCGGCTCCAGCGTCTCGTCGCGGAACTCGCCGCCTCAGGCGTGCGGCCGCCGTCGGAGTTCAACGACTTCGAGGTGGCGATTCCCGCGCAAGAGGCGCTCTCACGCCTCGTCGCGGAGAAGATCGGATTCGACTTCCACCGAGGTCGTCTCGACCGCTCCACGCACCCGTTCTGCTCGGGCACGCACTGCAACGACGTGCGACTCACCACGCGGTACAACGAACGCTGCGTGAACGACGCGCTCGGCTCGACGATGCACGAGGCGGGCCACGGGATCTACGAGCAGGGGCTTCCGTTCGCGCGCGTCGGCACTCCGCTCGGCGAGTCCGTCTCGCTCGGAATCCACGAAAGCCAGAGCCGCATGTGGGAGAACCAGGTCGGTCGAAGCCGCGCGTTCTGGGCGTGGCTCCGCCGAGAGCTCCCCGCGGTCATCGGCGCGGACAGCGCCCGCTTCTCGCTCGACGAGCTGTACGGCGCGGCGAATGTGGTGGAGCCCGGCTTCATCCGCGTCGAGAGCGACGAGGCCACCTACAACCTTCACATCATGGTGCGCTTCGAGATCGAGCGGGCCGTGATCGGCGGCAGTCTCGAGGTCG
>JBIKTI010000325.1:0-3715 GCA_044348205.1 Phycisphaerales bacterium
CATCTTCTCGACGCAGGATCACGCAGCCGCGGCGGTCGCGATCGGCAAGGGCGGAACCCCTGAGAACCCGAAGGGCATCCCCGTCTTCGCCTGGAAGGGCGAGACGCTGCCCGAGTACTGGTGGTGCACCTACCAGTGCATGAACTGGCCGGATGGCCAGGGCCCGAACCTGATCCTCGACGACGGCGGCGATCTCACGCTCCTCGTCCACAAGGGCCTCGCGTTCGAGAAGGCGGGCAAGGTTCCCGCAGCGAAGCCGAGCGATGTCGAGGAGTACAAGGTCATCCTCAACCTCCTCTCCGACCTCATCCGCGACAACAACGGCCTGTTCGCGCGCATCGTGCCGAACATCAAGGGCGTCAGCGAGGAGACGACGACGGGCGTCCACCGTCTCTACCAGATGCAGGAGCTCGGCCAGCTCCTCTTCCCCGCGATCAATGTCAACGACGCCGTGACGAAGTCGAAGTTCGACAACCTCTACGGCTGCCGCCACTCGCTCGTCGACGGCATCATGCGCGCGACCGATGTCATGCTCGCGGGCAAGACCGCGCTCATCCTCGGCTACGGCGATGTCGGCAAGGGCTCCGCGCAGAGCCTGCGCAGCCAGGGCTGCCGCGTGAAGGTGGCCGAGGTCGACCCGATCTGCGCGCTGCAGGCGTGCATGGAGGGCTACGAGGTCGTCACGCTCGACGATGTCCTCGAGACCTGCGACATCTTCATCACCGCCACGGGCAACTGCGACATCATCACCGCAGAGCACATGAAGAAGATGAAGGACAAGGCGATCGTCGGCAACATCGGCCACTTCGACAACGAGATCGACATGCTCGGCCTCTCGAAGGTGAAGGGCGTGCGCCGCGTCAACATCAAGCCGCAGGTCGACGAGTGGGTCTTCGCAGACGGCAAGTCGATCATCATCCTCGCCGAAGGCCGTCTCCTGAACCTCGGCTGCGCGACGGGCCACCCCAGCTTCGTGATGAGCGCGAGCTTCACCAACCAGGTGATGGCGCAGATCGAGCTCTTCAAGAACTCGAAGCACTACGGCAAGACCGTCACCACGCTGCCGAAGCACCTCGACGAGAAGGTCGCGCGCCTCCACCTCGAGAAGCTCGGGGCGCGCCTGACGAAGCTGACCAAGAAGCAGGCCGAGTACATCGGCGTGCCCGCGGAAGGTCCGTACAAGCCCGACCACTACCGCTACTAGTCTTCACGCATCCGAAGAAGGACTCTTCGGATGCTGAGGGGTGTGCCTCCCGCATCCGAAGATGGACTCTTCGGATGCTGAGGGGTGTGCCTCCCGCATCCGAAGAAGGACTCTTCGGATGCTGGAGAATGAAGTCATCCCGCACCCGGCGAGTTTCTCGCCGGGTGCTTTCTTTTTCTGGAATGCGCGTGCAATCGCGTGCGTCGAGGCGGCTTCCCCAGCACCCCGAGACACCCATGCGCCTCAACCGACTCGTACACGCGTCCCTTCCATCCGCAGCAGCATGCCTGCTCCTCCTCGGCGGCTGCGCGTCGCACTATGTGACTCCAGGCGGCCCCGCGCCGCTCATGCAGTTGGCGGGCGAGTCCGCGAGCGTCGCGGAGCGCATGCAGGCGGTGCCGGCGGCGCAGTGGCCCGCAGGGATCGCCTTCGCGCGGGTTCAGGCGCAGGGCTACAGGTCCCATCGATCCGCTGGCGTCGACCGCGGTTCGCTCGCGCTCGTCGGGGCAGGCGAACTCGAGCGCGAGACCGACGCGGCCGCGATCGCGGGCTGGCCCTCCGTGCGAGGGGTCGCACGGCTCACGCCGATCCTCGTTCCGCCCTCCGACAGCGCGCTCGGCGCGCTGCGCGAGGGAGCCGCCACCCTCCGCGCGGACATCCTCGCGCTCTACACGATCGACACCGACTTCCGCGTCGACGACCGCGACATCGGCCCGCTGGCGCTCCTCACCCTCGGACTCGCGCCGACCCGCGAGGCCGTCGTGAGCTCGACCGCGAGCATCGCCTTCTTCGATGTGCGCACGGGCTTCTGCTACGGCGCGGCCGAGGGAAGCGCCACGGACGACCAGATCGCAAGCGAATGGACGAAGGACCAGGCCGTCGACGACGCGCGGCTCCGCGCGGAGCGCCTTGCGTTCGAGCGGATGCTTGTCGAGGCGGCGAAGGCGTGGTCGGGCATCGCCGCAGAGGCCGCTCGGCAGGGCCAGGCTCCCGCCGCCGCCGCCGCATCCGGCGCGGAGTGACTTTCGCGCCCGCACGACCTGCTGTACCGTGACCGCACCAAACGGAGGTCCCAATGCTCTCGCTCGCCGCGCTCGCTCTCTCGTCGCTCCCGCTTTCGCCGATCGCATTCTCGCCGACCCTGCTCCAGGCGGAGCCTGCGGCTGCGGCCACGGCGGCTCCACCGAGCGCCGAGGAACTGCAGCAGCGCGTCGCCAGGCTCTTCGAGACGCTCGGCGAGAAGTACGCGAATGTCTCCAACCCGTCGCCCGAGGAGATGAAGGCGATCCAGGCCGATGTCGCCGCGCAGGCAGACGCCGCGCTCGCCGATCTCGACCTCGCGACGCTCAGCGAGGAGCAGCTCGCGGCGATCGACCCGCTGGTCGGGATGTCGCCCAAGGCGCGTGCGACGATGATGGCGATCCGCTCGAAGCAGGCCGCGGAACCGACCGCCGCCGGCTTCCGCGCCGCGGTGCAGTCGGCCGCGCTCGCGATGGGCGATTCACCCGACCTCGGCGCGATGGCGGACCTCATCCTCGCGCATCCCGCGCTCGCCGAGGGAATCCGCGGCGCGGACGGAGCCATGGCGCTCGAGGTGCTCTCGATGTGCTCGGACGAAGTGCTCAGGAAGCACGGCGAGGCGATCGCCGCGATCGGCACCGTCTTCTCGGCGAACGCGCCCGTCGAGCTGCTCGTGTCTGCGGAGAGCTACATCGGCGTCGCCGCGAAGGCGCTTCCCAAGGAGCAGGTCGACGCGCTGCGCGGCGCCGTCCTCAGCGCCATCGATGCGCGCGTGGCGACCGCAGAGGGCCGCGAGCAGAAGATGCTCGAGCGCGCGCAGAAGTACATGAACGGCGCGGCGGGCCGGGGTGAACTCCTCGGCTTCGCGTGCCCGCCCCTCGAGTTCGACTGGGTGCGCCGCGCGGACGGCAGCACGCCGTGGGCCTCGCTCGCGGACCTGAAGGGCAAGGTCGTCGTGCTCGACTTCTGGGCGACCTGGTGCGGCCCGTGCGTCGCCAGCTTCCCCGAGGTCGCGACGATGCGGAAGGACTACCCCGAGGACAAGGTCGAGATCATCGGCCTCACCAGCCTGCAGGGGATGGTCGCGCACCGCAAGCGCCCGCAGGCCGATTGCGAAGGCGACCCCGAGAAGGAGAAGACAGAGCTCCTCGCCTACATGACCGACATGGAGGTCAACTGGACGATGGCGATCACGAAGCAGGATGTCTTCAACCCCGACTTCGGCATCCGAGGCATTCCCTTCGTCGCCATCCTCGACCAGGACGGCAAGGTCGCGAAGGTGGGCCTGCACCCCTCCGACAAGGACGCCATCCGCGCAGCGGTCGACGAACTGCTGGCGAAGGGCGCGAAGTAAGGCCGCGTCCGAATGCATGGGTAACCAGCGGCGCGCAGAGGCCATGCCTCAGCGCGCCGCTTTCGTTCGGTTTGGCGTGGGTGACGCTCGACGGCGTCGTCCGCGGAAATCAACCGCTGGGCGGACTGCGTGCGAGC
>JBIKTI010000326.1:0-3679 GCA_044348205.1 Phycisphaerales bacterium
TCCCTCTTCGTGGGGTTCGCCGTGATCGGACTCGCTGCGATCGCGTGGATCGTTCGCGCGCAACAGCCGTCGCGGGTTGACGCGGAGCGCATCTGTTCGGCGGGTCGTGCGCTGGGTTCTGGCGTGCGTCGCAGCCGCGTTCGAGGCGCGCGGGGCGGAGCGACCAGTCGGGCGGATGAATCGGGCAGAACGGCGGAACTCCGGGCCACGCGTCCATGACTCATGGGAATCGCAGTCGAATTCTCGGGCAGGCATGTGCACTGCGCGACGACGCGCTTACCATATCGAGCGCCGTGCCTCGGCAACCTTCACCATCGGCCTCATCTTGACCTCAATCCGAATTCCCCTCGAAGCACCTGCGGCCACCCGGCCGAGACAGGTGTTCCTGCGTTACTGCGTGCCGATCGTCGCGGTGCATCTTCTCGCACTCGCTGTGTTCGTGCCCGCCTTCTTCTCGTGGACGGCGGTGATTCTGTGCGTCGCGGGTGTGCATGTCTTCGGACAGACGATCACCATGGGCTATCACCGGCTGCTCACGCATCGGAGCTTCAAGACGCCGCGGTGGTTCGAGCGCGCGCTCGTGATTGGCGCGCTCTGCTGCCTCGAGGATTCGCCCGCGCGCTGGGTCGCGACCCATCGCATGCACCACGCCCACAGCGACGAACAGGAAGACCCGCACTCGCCGATGGTCACCTTCCTGTGGGGGCATGTGTGGTGGCTCTTCGTGCGCAACCACTCGCTGCATCACCCCGCGAACTATGAGCGCTATGCCCGCGATGTACTCGCGGACCCGTTCTACATGTGGATCGAGAAGCGCTCGACGAGCCCGCTCTGGGTGTATGGCGCGCAGATCGTGCTCTACGCGGGAATCGCCTTCGCAGCAGCGCTCCTGTGGACCGATGCAGCGGGCGCTGCCAACTTCGCTGCGGGCGTCGTCGTGTGGGGCGTCCTCCTCCGCACCGTGCTTGTCTGGCACATCACCTGGAGCGTGAACAGCCTCACCCACATCTTCGGCTACCGCAACCACGACACCGAGGAGAACAGCCGCAACAACTGGCTGGTCGCGCTCTTCGCCTGCGGCGAGGGCTGGCACAACAACCACCACTCCGACCCCGCGTGCTGCACCGTGCGCCACCGTTGGTGGGAGATCGATGTCACCTATCTCGAGGTGCGTGCGCTCTCACTCGTCGGCCTCGCGTGGGACATCGTGCCGCGGCGCGAGGCGCGCGCGGCGCGGGCGATGCAGGCCGCACAGGCGAAGGCCACGCTGCCACGCGAGGCGACCGAAGGCTGATCTCAACGCAGCGCGTCAAGCCACGACGCAAGATCGCCCGCTGAGCGCTGCCCGCGCAGTTCCGCCACCACCTTGCCGTCGCGGAGCGCGTAGGTCATGGGGATGGCGCGCGAGCCGAGGTAGGTGTCCGCGAGTTGAGGCGAGCGGTCGGCCTCGAGATGGGTCGGAACAAACCGCGCATCCGAGAGCTGCGCGAGCACGCCCGCGTCGTTGAGCGCGTCGCGCTTGTACTGCTGGCACGGCGCACAGCGGTCGGCTGTGACGAAGGCAATCACGATGCGCTCTGAACCCGCCTGCGCGATCGCAGCGTCGAGCGGCGGCGCGTCGGCGATGAGCGGAGGAAGCGTGACCACCTCGCGCGCCACGATGAAGCCCGTCTTCGGGTCGTACTCATGCGCGACTGTCAGGCGGTCCATCCAAGCCTGGACGCGCGGCGGCGGGGCGCGCTCTGCGACCGCCGCCTCCTTCGCATCCGACTGGGCGGCTTGAGTCGCCGCACAGCCCGCTGCGAGGACGGTGATGGCGAGGGCCGGGATTCGAAGGAGGGTGCGTTGGGGCGACATGCTGTTGCGCTCTGCGAAGGGCGCAATGTACCGCAGCCCCCACGAGCGTGGGCACGGTCGGGGTGGGGGATGGTGCGGCAGCGGTCCGAGTGTGGAGGAACTCGCGGTCTTTGCCCGGTCCTATCTCGGCGTCGCCTGAGCGACCGCGCTCGGTCGCTTCCACGAAGAAGTGGATGGCGTAGCGTGGCTCGCCGAACAGCAGGCCATAGGCGCGTCAGCGCTGCGCCCGCGGAAGGCGATCGGCCACCGCGACGATTTCCGCGGGATGGGTGCAGGTGGAGATCCCGAGCGGAGACCAGAAGTCCCGCTCGCGGTCGATCATGTCGGCAAGGGACGCTCGATGCACGACATACGCCGCAAGCGTGCGGTTGCCCTCGTGTGCGGCGGCGAAGACCTGCACATCGGCGTAGTAGGCGTCGTTCCACAGCGGCGCGGCTTGAGCCCGCCAGCGAGCGTGTACAGCGCTTCGCGTTCGAGCGCGGTCGTCAGGAGCGCGCGGAAGCGACTCGTCTCTTCGATGCTCGTCAGCGGCGCATCGCGGTCGGGGGAGTTCAGCGGGCGCGCGGCGCAGCCGCAAGCGAGCATCAGCTGGCATGACGCCAGGAGGAGCGCCGCGAGGTGCAGGACTCGTGAGTCCGACGCGTCGACCCTCCGATCGTGGGGCACGCGCCTTGGCTGCGAGTGGTTGTGCCGCGCGCTCAAGCCGCGGCGATACGCACGCGCGCGGCAAGCAGCGGAGTTCGCGAGCCGCGGCGGGCGAGGATGAGCGCACGAGCCGCGAGCGCTGCGAGCACGACGCCGATGAGCGGAACCGCGGTGCCCGCGAGTGAGAGCGAGCCGCAGGAGGTGCAGAGTCCGACGGCATTGGATCCAACGAGGGTCGCGGTCGAGCAGGAGGAGCAGGTGCAGGATTCGGTGGGCATGGAGCTTCCTTTGGACTGGTGGATGAAGGTCGGTGAGGATCGGGAATCAGGATCGTTCAGTTGGCGCATGTCTCGCACTTCCCCGAAAGCACGATCGTGTGCCCCTCGAGCGTGAAGCCGCGCGGCAGCAGGCCTCGAAGGCCCCCGGGACAACCTTCGAGGTCGTAGACGCGGTCGCAGCCGCGGCAGTGGAAGTGGTGGTGATGGTGCGAGGCGACCTCGGCGAGCTCGTAGCGGGGCGACTGGCCCGGAATCGACACGGCGTGGATCTCGCCCGCGCCTTCGAGCGCGCGGAGATTGCGATAGACGGTGCTCTGGCTGATCGACGGGATCGCGCGGAGGGCGAGATCGTGCAGCTCGTAGGGAGAGAGCGGCCGCGCCTCGCGCGCGATGATCGCAAGAAGCGCGCAGCGCTGGCGCGTGGCGCGGCCGAGCGCCAGCTGCGCGGAAGCTGGTGCCTGCCGCGCGGAAGCTCGTGTGCGCGCGGGAGCGGTCGTGCGGGGCTTGCTTGAGGCGGCCATGGGGCGTAGCATATGCGAACGCATTCTCATTTGCAAGAGCGCCATCCCATGGTCACCACCACGCACGGCGATCCGTCGTCCACCCCTCGCCGCCTGCCGGTCACCGTGCTCTCGGGCTTCCTCGGCGCGGGCAAGACGACGCTTCTCAGCCATGTCCTCAACAACCGCGAGGGCCTGCGCGTGGCGCTCATCGTGAACGACATGAGCGAGGTGAACATCGACGCGGCGCTTGTGCGCGAATCGGTCGAGCTCAGCCGCACAGAGGAGAAGCTCGTCGAGATGTCGAACGGCTGCATCTGCTGCACGCTGCGCGAGGACCTGATGAAGGAGGTGCGCCGCCTCGCCGACGAAGGCCGCTTCGACTACCTCCTCATCGAG
>JBIKTI010000327.1:0-3673 GCA_044348205.1 Phycisphaerales bacterium
ATCCGCACGCATGGCGCTACCGCGACTATGTGATTCGGAGTTTCAACGAGGACAAGCCGTTCGACGATTTCCTCGTCGAGCAGCTGGCGGGCGACCTCCTTCCCGCTGCGAGCGACGCGGAACGCGCGGAGCATCTCGTGGCCACGGGCTATCTCGCGGTCGGCTCGAAGAGCCACAACCTGCGCGGGCGGCCGCAGTTCCAGATGGACCTCGCGGACGAGCAGATCGACGCCGTGACGCAGGGCATGCTCGGGCTCACTGTCTCGTGCGCGCGCTGCCACGACCACAAGTTCGACCCGATCCCGCAGAAGGACTACTACGCGGTCGCGGGGATCTTCCTCTCGACCGACACGCGCTACGGAACCTTCGACGCGCAGGGGAACACGCACCCCGCGGGCCTGATCGAGCTGCCCGATGCGCCGTCTGTCCATCCTGGCCCCACGATGCCGAGGGCGCAGCGCTCGCTCCTTGCGACGGCGCACGAGCGCACGGTCGCAGAGGCAGCGCGCGGCCGCGAACTGCAGGAACAGGCGCGTGCAGCACGGCAGCGTGGCGACGAGCTGCCCGCGAACCTGCAGCAGCAGATCGTGCGCGCGCGCGTCGTCCAGGGCGCGGAGCGGAACCTCGGCGAGATCCTCGAGCGCTACGACGAGTCGGGCGAACCGACCGATGCGAACCGCGTCGCGATGGGCGCCGTCGACCGCACGCGGTCGCTGAACGCGCGGTTCCTCGACAGAGGCGAGATCGACAAGCCGCTCGAGGTCGTTCCGCGCGGATTCGTGCGGCTCGTCTCGCAGGGCGACGAGCCGAGGATCACGAAGGGCAGCGGCCGCCTCGAGTTCGCGGAGTGGGTCGTCGACGAGCGGAATCCGCTGACGGCGCGCGTGTGGGCGAACCGCGTGTGGCTGAAGCTCTTCGGGAAGGGCCTCGTGCCGACGCCCGACAACTTCGGCATGAGCGGCCAGCAGCCGTCGCATCCCGAGCTCCTCGACCACCTCGCGGCCCGACTGATCGCGCTCGACTGGAGCACCAAGGCGCTCATCCGCGAGATCATGCTCTCGCGCGCCTACGCCATGTCGAGCGCGTTCGACGCGAAGGACGCGGAGACCGACCCCGACAACACCTACCTCTGGCGCATGCCGAAGAAGCGCCTCGAGGCGGAGGCGATCCGCGACTCGATGCTCCTCGCCGCGGGGCTCCTCGACCAGACGCCGCGCGAGGGTTCGCCCGTCGCGTTCCTCGAGGGCGCCACGCGCGGGCAGCAGCAGGCGCGCATGCTCGAGTCGATCGCGGGCACGGCGGACAACCGTCGCAGCGTCTACCTGCCGATCGTGCGCGACCGAGTTCCCGAGTCGCTCGAGGTGTTCGAC
This sequence comes from Phycisphaerales bacterium, assembly GCA_044348205.1. Taxonomy (GTDB): domain Bacteria; phylum Planctomycetota; class Phycisphaerae; order Phycisphaerales; family SM1A02; genus QWPT01. The sequence goes on from JBIKTI010000327.1 coordinate 1,371, forward strand.
TTCGCCGAGCCGACCTTCGTGACGGGCCAGCGCGACGCGACGAATGTGCCGACGCAGGCGCTGTATCTCCTGAACAGCGCGGAGGTCGCGCGCATGGCGGATGCGTTCGCGCGCCGCGTGGTCGGCGCGGGCGAGTCCGAGGTCGACCGTGTCCAGGCGGCGTTCGCGCTCGCCTACGGCCGCCGCGCATCGACTGGCGAGATCCGCGCGTGCCGCGAGTTCCTCGACGACTTCAAGGCGGCGCAGGCGCGCGACGCGAGGTCGTCGTCTGCCGCATCCGCGCCGCCCGCCGCCTCGCAGCGCAACCGAGGCGCGGAGCCGAGAGGCCGCGCGGCAGGTTCTCGCAACCGCGGCGCTGAACCGCGCGGAAACGCGCCCGCGCAGCAGGCAGGCGCTCCACCCGAGTATGTCGCGCTCTGCCATGCGCTCCTCCTGAGCGGCGAGTTCCGCACCATCGACTGAACCAACACGCGAGGACACCATGTCGGATCTCTGCAACAACCGTCTTCCCAGCGCCATGTCCCGCCGAGAGATGCTGCGCCTCGCTGCGTGCGGATTCGGCTCCGTCGCCTTCGCGGGAATCGCGGCCCGCGCAGGCGCGGTGCCGTCGTTCGTCGACGATGCGGCGCTGGGCCCGCTTGCGCCGAGGAAACCGCACTTCCTTCCGAAGGCGAAGCGCGTGATCTTCCTCTGCATGGCGGGTGCGCCGAGCCATGTCGACACCTTCGACTACAAGCCAGAGCTCACCGCGATGGACGGGAAGACCTTCCGAGGCAACGCGAAGCTCCTCGGAAGCCCCTGGAAGTTCAGGCAATCGGGGAAGTCGGGGCTTTGGATCAGCGAGCTCTTCCCGAACCTCGCGAAGCAGGCCGACGAGCTCTGTCTCCTGCGCGGCATGAAGGCCGAGATCCCCGCGCACGCGCAGGCGTCGATCCAGCTCCACACCGGGTCGTTCCAGTTCGTGCGCCCGTCGATGGGCGCGTGGTCGATCTACGGCCTCGGCACGGAGAACGAGAATCTCCCTGGCTTCATCGCCATCAATCCGCGCGGCGACAACGGCGGCGCGCAGCTCTACGGAAGCGCGTTCCTCCCCGCCGCGTACCAGGCGACGCCCGTGCGGCTCGGGAACGGCCGCGCCAACCAAGGCGCGGACGCCGTTCCACACATCGCGAACCGCCGCTACGGAAGCGCCGCGCAGCGAGAGCAGCTCGACCTGATCCAGCGGCTCAACAAGGAGCGCCTCAAGCGCGAGAAGCAGGACCGCGAGCTCGAGGGCGTGATCGAAAGCTACGAGCTTGCGTTCCGCATGCAGGCCGAGGTGCCAGACCTCATCGATTTCGCGGACGAAAGCGCCAAGACGCTCGAGATGTACGGCGTGGGCAAGGAGCCGACCGACGCGTTCGCGCGGCAGTGCCTCCTCGCGCGGCGCTTCGCGGAGAAGGGCGTGCGCTTCATCGAGGTGAGCCATGGTGGCTGGGACACGCACCGCAACCTGCGCGAGGAGCTGGCGCGGCAGTGCGGCGAGATCGACCAGCCGATCGCGGCGCTGCTTGCGGACCTCAAGCAGCGCGGGCTCCTCGACGACACGCTCGTCCTCTGGGGCGGCGAGTTCGGCCGCACGCCGTATGCGCAGAACGGCGACGGCCGCGACCACAACGCCAAGGGCTTCACCATGTGGATGGCCGGCGGCGGCGTGCAGGGCGGCATGAGCTTCGGCGCCACGAACGAGGTCGGCGACACCGCCGTCGACGGCGTGATGGACATCCACGACTGGCACGCCACGGTGATGCATGCGATGGGCCTCGACCACGAGCGCCTCACCTACCGCCACGCGGGCCGCGACTATCGCCTGACGGATGTCAAGGGCAAGGTCAACACCGCTATATTGCGGGCGTGAGCCACGCGACCGACCTGCCGACCGCAGTCGACGCCGCCGTGCGCGCGGAGTTGCGCGCGGGCGAGGTGGTTGCCTACGCGCGGTCGCCGCTGAGCATGCACGAGGACGGCCCGTGGTCCGCGAGGCTTGTCTGGGTCTTCATGGCGCTCGGGCCGATCGTCGCGTTGGGAGCGCTCGGCTCGGCTCTGCTCGCCGCGGCGGAGGTCCTCTCGGGCGCGCGACCACTCGACTGGGATTTCGCCGTGTTGCTGCTGGGAGCCTTCTTCCTCTCGCTCGCGGCGTGGGGCGACGCGTGGGGAATCGTGCGGGACAGGCGAAGGGCGCGGCGCTCCGCGGTCGTCGTGACAAACCAGCGGATCCTCATCGTCCACACCTGGCCTGAGCGCTCTGTGCTGGCATGGGAGGG
>JBIKTI010000044.1:0-10933 GCA_044348205.1 Phycisphaerales bacterium
GAAGAGCGTCTCGAGCGAGCCGAAGAGGACGCACGAGGGGTCGAGGTCGACCTGGCGCGCGCCCTGCGTCTCGAGGAGGACGACGCCAAGCGCGAAGAAGGCCGTGAAGACGACGCCGAGCGAGGCGCCCGCCTCGAGGCGCGTGCGCGCGCGGATCGCGGCCGAAAGGAGCACGGACGCGATGCCCGCGATCGCTGCGCCCGCAAGCATGGCGCCCATCGAGCGCGAACCCGACACGAGGTAGCCCGCGACGAGCCCAGGAAGCACAGCGTGCGCGATGGCGTCGGCCGTCATCGACTCCTTGCGGAGTACGAGCCAGTTGCCAAGCGTGCCGCACGCGACGGTCGCGAGGACCGCGGCGAGCAGGGCGGGGAGATCGATCGCGAGGAACGCGTTCACGCGGCCTCCGCGCGCGCCGCGCGCGAGAACGGGATCGCTGCGAGGAAGAGCGCCGCGGCCGCGAGGGTCATCGCAGCGCCCGTCGGGATGCGCTCGCCGAGAAGCGACGCGACCACTCCGAGCGACGCCGCGAGCGCGCCGATCAGTGCGGCGCGGCGCGCGACGGTCGAGAGCCTTCCGCCGAGGAGCCGCGACGCGGCCGCGGGGGTGATCACGAGCGCGACGACGAGCACGATGCCCGCGACCTGCATCCCCGCGACCACCGTCGCCACGAGGAGAAGGACGAGCGCGAGGTCGAGCGTGCGCACGGGAAGCCCCGCTGTGCGTGCGAAGTCCTCGTCGAACGCCACGATCGTCAGGGCCTTGAACAGGAGAAGCAGCGCCGCGAGCGCCGCAAGCGCGACGATGGCGAGCGCGCCGACCTCGCCGAGCGTGATCGCCGCCGCGTTTCCGAAGAGAAGCGTGCGCAGGCCGCCCTGCGCGCCAGAGGGATGCGACTGCACGATCGAGAGGAGCACCGCGCCGAGCCCGAAGAAGCCGGCGAGGGCGAGCGCCGTGGCACCGTCGGAACCGACCCTCCGCAGCCGCGCGAGCGGCGGCACGAGCGCGGCCGCGACGAGCGCCGTCGCTGCGCCGCCGAGGAACAGGATCCAAGGCGTGCGGCCGTCGAGGCCGAGCGCCTGCGCCAGGAGGAACGCGAGCGCGACCCCGGGGAGCGTCGCGTGGCCAGCGACATCCGCGACGAGCGCGCGGCGCCGCGCGAGGACAAAGGTGCCGACGGCGCCCGCGAGCGCGCCGAAGAGCGCGCACCCCGCGAGCACGGCGATGGTGTTGACGCCCATCGTCGGAAGCGTCACGCGGGCGCTCCCCGCTGCGCGCCCATCGACGCGAAGCCGTAGGCCGCCGCCAGCCTCTCGTCCGTCAGCACGCTCGCCACGGGCCCGTGCGCAAGCAGCGCGCGGTTGAGGAGGATCGCCTCGTCGAAGTGCGCACGCACGCTGCGCAGGTCGTGGTGGACGGCGAGCACGGTGCGGCCGCGCGCAGCGAGCGCGCGCAGCACGGCGGCAAGGTGCGCCTCGCTCGCCGCGTCGACATTCGCAAACGGTTCGTCGAGGAGCAGGAGCTCGGGCTCCGCCACGAGCGCGCGCGCCACGAGGACGCGCTGCTGCTGTCCGCCCGAGAGTTCGCCGATCTGCTCGCGCGCGAGGTCGCGCAGGCCGACCGACTCGAGCGCGCGCTCCGCTGCGCCGAGCGCATCGCGCCCCACGCGGCGGAAGAGCCCGACCTTCGCGGCGAGCCCCATCGCGACCACATCGAGCGCAGTCGCGGGGAAGTCCCAGTCGATCGCGCTCCGCTGCGGAATGAAGGCGATCCGAGCGCGCGCGGCCGCGAAGCCGCCGCCGAAGAAGGCGATGCGCTCCGCGCGCACGATCGGGGCAAGCCCGAGGATCGCCTTGAGAAGCGTGCTCTTCCCTGCGCCGTTCGGCCCGACGAGCGCTGTCATCGTTCCGGCGGCGAGCGCGAACGACGCGTCCTCCACGATCCACGCGTCGCGCGCGTAGCCCGCGAAGAGATGCGCGACTTGAAGCGGCGGCGTCGGGGCCTCGCTCAAGCGCCGCCTCCGAGCGCGCGCGCGATCGCGCGCGCGTTGTGGAGCATCATGCCCCGCCAGGTGCCCTCGGGCGTTCCCGCGCGGCCGAGCGAGTCGGAGAAGAGCGTGTCGCCGAGCACGACCTCGTGCTCGCGTGCCTCGCAGCCCTCGATCACCGCGAGGACGGAGCGGTTCGACACAGTGGACTCGGCGAAGAGCGCTGGAACGCGGCGCTCCGACATCTCCGCCACCAGCGCCTCGATCGCCGCGAGCGCAGGCTCGCTCTCCGTCGAGATGCCCTGGATGCCGCGCACCTCGAGGCCGTAGCGCTTCCCGAAGTAGTTGAAGGCGTCGTGCGCGGTCACGAGGACGCGCGCCGACTGCGGGATGCCCGAGAGGATCAGCGCGCACTCGCGGTCGAGCGCGCGCGCGGACTCCTCGAACGCAGCGAGATTCCCGTCGAACGCCTCCTTGCCCGCGGGGTCGACCTTGACGAGCGCGTCGCGCACCGCGGGCGCGGTGCGGGCCCAGAGGAGCGGGTCCATCCACACATGCGGGTCGAACCTCGACGGATTCTCTTCGTCCGTCAGGAGGTCTGCCTTCGGAAGCGTCTCCGCGAGGCGCACCACGGGCCTGCCCGAGACCTCGACCCGCGTGAAGGCCTCGCCCGCTCGGCCTTCGAGGAGCAGTCCGCTCAGGAAGACGGCGTCGGCCTCGAGGATCTCGAGCACCTCCGTGCGCGTCGGCGACCAGAGATGCGGGTCGACGCCAGGCGCGATCAGCGCCGCGACCTCGACGCGGTCGCCTGCGATCGCGCGCACGAGGTCCGCGACGACGGGCGTGGTGGCGACGACGGAGGGCTTGCCCCCTTCGCCGCCCGCGCCTCCGCCGCGTGCGCCCGCGCCGCGTTCATCGCACGCTGTGAAGAGAAGCGCGGACGCGCAGGCGAGGAGCGCGAGGAAGACGGTGCGCGGCGGAAGACGCATGGCGGAAGCGGTCGAGGTGGTCGGGCGCATGTTTCGTAGCATATGCTACAAACCGCGCGCGCGGGAGAGTTCGCAGCCGAGCGCCCGCGCTCTTCACGATTTCGCATGCGTCCCTCGGGGGAGCGGAACCTACGGAAGCCCGCCCGCGCGCGACTGCGTCTCCAGGAGCCACTGCCTGAACGCCTCGGGAAGGTCGATGGACTCGCCCGCCCGCGGGTCGATGGCCACGCGCTTGACGCGCGCGCTGATCGCGGCCTCGCCGCCGAGGGAGAATGTCCACGCCAGCGTGTAGCCGCTGCGGCCGATCTCGACGCCTGCCAGCTGCGCCACGAGCTTGTCGCCGGCCCGCACGGGAAGGCGGTAGTCGGCTTCGCAATGGACGATCGGGGTCGGGGCCAGCCTGCGGTCGAGCATGTCGCGGAGGCTGAATCCTCCGAGCTCGAGCCAACGCTCGAAGAGCTCCTGCTCGATCTCGAAGACCTTGGGATAGAACACCACGCCCGCCGCGTCCGTGTGCGGAAGGCGGATCACCAGCCGTTCGGTGAAATCCGTCGGGTTCATGGCGGGCACGATAGCGGGGGGGCGCACGCCGCACCGCGTCCTCCTGCGGTACAACACGGGCCTCGGGCGCGGCCAGCGCTCGATGTCCACAGCCACGCCAGCCCCCTCAGTACTCACCCGAAGACACACAGAGGAGCCCTCCCATGCGATTCAGCCTCTCCTGCCCATCGTGCCCGATCGTCTCGCTCGGTCTCCTCGTGGCCATTCCTGCAGGTCTCCTCGTTGCCGCGAGCGCGGTGCCTTCCGCGCCAGGGTCGGGCGCGAAGCCGCAGGACGGCGCGGAGAAGGGCAGGGAGTGGGCCGTGCACGACCCCGCCCGCCCGCAGCCCGCGCGCGTCGAGACGGCGCACGGCCGCGCCCCGAGCGATGCGGTCGTCCTCTTCGACGGCACGGATCTCTCCGCATGGACGAGCGGCGACGGCCCCGCGAAGTGGGCCGTCCGCGACGGCTTCTTCGAGGTCGTCCCTGGCTCGGGCGGCATCCGCACGCGCGAGGGCTTCGGCAGCTGCCAGCTCCACATCGAGTGGATGATTCCCGACACGAACAACTGCGAGGGCCAGAAGGGCTGCAACAGCGGCGTCTTCTTCATGGACCGCTACGAGCTGCAGATCCTCGGCTCGAACCCGAACGAGACCTATGTCGACGGCATGGCGGGCTCGATGTACGGCCAGTACCCGCCGCTCGTGAACCCCTGCCGCCCGAACGGCGAGTGGAACACCTACGACATCGTCTTCCACGCGCCCGTCTTCGGTTCCGACGGTTCGCTCGAGAAGCCCGGCACGATGACCGTGTTCTTCAACGGCGTGCTGGTGCAGGACCACTCCGTCATCCAGGGCGCGACCGCGCACATGGCGAAGGCGAAGTACTCCGCGCACGAGGCGGCGCTTCCGATCAGCCTGCAGGACCACGGCGACCCGATCCGCTTCCGCAACATCTGGCTGCGCCCGCTGAAGTGAGCGCGCGGCGCGGCGCGTGGCGCAGCGGGACAGCGAAGAAACGCACGGGGAACATCGATGGGCTGGCACTTCCGGCGCGGACTCAACTTCGGACCGTTCCGTCTCAATCTCTCGCGCGGGGGCGTGGGCTGGTCCGTGGGCAGGCGCGGGGCGCGCCTCGGCGTCAACGCGCGCGGCAACCGCACGGTGCACACATCGATCCCCGGGACGGGCGTCGGCTATCGAAAGACCCTGCGTCGCGGCGCGCACGGGTGCCTCGTCGTCATCGCTGCGACGGCGCTGCTCGGACTCGGCGGGGCGCTCCTCGGCGCGGCGTGCATCGCCCTCATGGCCTGAGCGCGGCGCGCTTCGTTTGCGGACGCAGCGAAGATTTCGCGGCGAAATCCCGACGAGTTGGAGGAGTTTCACCCTCGACTCGCCGCGGGCGCGGAGTAGACTCGGCCCACCATGACGAACCGTGCCCTCCGACACGCGCGCCATGCGCGCCGCTGGCTTCAGATCGCCGCCTTCGCGGCCGCAGGCATCGCGCTCGCCCCGATGGCGCAGGCGCAGTCCTCGCGCCCGGGCGTGGGCGCGGTTCCCTACTTCTCGCCGCTTCCCGCTGGCACGACCTTCCGCGTGTGGGCGCCCAACGCCACCGCCGTGCGCGTCGCGGGCACCTTCAACAACTGGAGCATGACTGCGAACCCGCTCGTGAGCGAAGGCAACGGCCACTGGTCCGCTGATGTGCCGTTCGCCTACCAGAACGCGCAGTACAAGTTCGTCATCACGGGCCCAGCGGGCACGATCTGGAAGGCCGACGCCCGCGCCCGCCGCATGACGAACTCCGTCGGCAACTCGATCATCTACAACCCGCAGTCCTACGCGTGGACGACGACGAACTACTCCACGCCGAACTTCGACGACCTCGTCCTCTACGAGATGCACATCGGCACCTTCGGGCAGCACCCGTCTGTCCCTGCGCCGATCTCGAAGGCCAAGGACAAGCTCGACTACCTGAAGGACCTCGGCGTGAACTGCGTGGCGCTGATGCCGTTCGCGGAGTTCGCGGGCTCGCTCTCGTGGGGCTACAACCCCGCGCATCCGTTCGCGTTCGAGAGCGCCTACGGCCACCCCGACGACCTCAAGGCGTTCGTCGACGCGGCGCACGCGCGCGGCATCGCAGTCATCGGCGACATGGTCTACAACCACTTCGGCCCGAGCGACCTCGACCTGTGGCGCTACGACGGCTGGAGCCAGAACAACGGCGGCGGCATCTACTTCTACCAGGACTTCCGCGCGAACACGCCGTGGGGCCCGAGGCCCGACTTCGGCCGCGGAGAGGTGCGCAGCTTCATCCGCGACAACATGATGTGGTGGCTCGACGAGTTCAGGCTCGACGGCCATCGCCTCGACGGAACCAAGTTCATCCGTCTCGCCGACTTCACGGGCCCCGAGATCCCCGAAGGCTGGTCGCTTCTCCAGTGGCTCAACAACGAGGTGAACACGCTGAGCCCGTGGAAGATCATGATCGCGGAGGACATGGACGCGAACAACTGGATCACCCGCACGACAGGCGAGGGCGGCGCCGGGTTCGACTCGCAGTGGGACACCGCCTTCGTCCATCCCGTGCGCGGCGTGATCGAGGCGCAGAACGACTCCGACCGCAGCATGTGGGCGATCCGCGACGCGGTCACGAGCACCTTGTCGGGTGGCCATACGCGGCGCGTCATCTACACCGAGAGCCACGACGAGGTCGCGAACGGCCGCCAGCGCGTTCCCGAGACGATCTGGCCGGGGAACGCGAGCAGTTGGTTCTCGAAGAAGCGCTCCACGCTCGGCGCAGCGCTTGTCTTCACCACGCCCGGGATCCCGATGCTCTTCCAGGGCCAGGAGTTCCTCGAGGACGGCTGGTTCACCGACGCAGACCCGCTCGACTGGAGCAAGGCGACGACCCACGCGGGCATCAAGTCGATGTACCGCGACATGATCCGTCTGCGCCGCAACCTCGACGGCGTGTCGCAGGGCCTGAAGGGTGCGAACCTCAACTTCCATCATGTCAACGACGGCGCGAAGGTCGTGGCGTTCCACCGCTGGCAGGACGGCGGCGAACTCGACGATGTGGTCGTCGTGATGAACTTCACGCAGAACGGAATCAACAACTACCGGATCGGCATGCCGCGCGCGGGCCTCTGGCGCGTGCGCTTCAACAGCGACTGGAACGGCTACGACCCCTCGTTCTCGAACTGGGGCACCTTCGACACCTCTGCGACGACCTCCGTGCCGTGGCACGGCATGCCTGCGTCGGCGCTCGTCAACATTGGCCCGTACTCCGTCGTGATCCTCTCGCAGGGCGAGCCGCCTGCGCCGCCGAACCCCGCCGATGTGAACGGCGACGGCGCGGTCGACGGCTCTGACCTTGCTTCGGTGCTCGGCGCGTGGGGAACGGGCGCAGGCCCCGCCGATGTGAACGGCGACGGCATGGTGAATGCGGCCGACCTCGCAGCGCTTCTCGCGGCGTGGGGGTCCTCGAAGTGAGTTCGCGGCGCTCCGCGGGGAGCCCGCAGCAGGGCGGGCCTCGACGCCCTGTAACCACGGTCTTTCGCGGCATCCACCCCGAGCGCGCGGGCTCCGGGCGAAAACCGCTTCGGATTCAACGCCTGCTCCGCTAGATTCGTCGGGTCTGCGGGTCCGACCCCGCTCGACGCCCAAACTCGTCTGAGACTCAAGCTCGTCTCAAGCATCGACTTCCGTACCGAAGAACACACGACATCCAGGAGTTTCGAAAGATGCGCAATCCGATCATGTTCGCAGCGGCCCTCGCCATCGCAGGCGCCTCGCACGCCCAGGTCACCCTCGACGGCGTGGCAGACCCCGCCTACGGCAAGCCCGTCATCGTCCAGAACACGCAGACTGGGTTCGGCGACTCGAACCTCGGCACCGTCGACTTCGCCAACGGAAGCGAGCTCAACGCTGCGTTCGCGCGCATCGAGGGCGGGTTCCTCTTCCTGCTCATCGCGGGCAATCTCGAGTCGAACTACAACAAGCTCGAGGTCTTCATCGACGCCGTCCCCGGCGGGCAGAACCAGCTTCGCGGTGACAACCTCGATGTCGACTTCAACGGCCTGAACCGCATGGGCGACGACCTCGGCACCCCGAAGACGGTCGAAGGCCTCCGCTTCGACGAGGGCTTCGAGGCTGACCTCTGGGTCGGCCTCACCTGCGGCGGTCCGACCTTCGCGGCGTTCTTCAACTACGCCACGCTCCCGACCGAGGGCGCGGGCACGGGCGGCTACCAGGGCTCGGGCGGCGCTGGCTTCGCGGGCGCCACTGTGTTCAAGAGCGGCTTCGGCTTCGGTCTCGACAACTCGAACATCGCGGGCGTTGGCGGCGGCAGCGACATCGGCAGCGGCGCGGGCGTCTTCACGGGCGTCGAGCTCCAGATCCCGCTCTCCGCGATCGCGGGCTACAAGGGCGGCGACCTCAAGGTCTCGGCGTTCATCAATGGCTCGGGCCACGACTTCCTCTCGAACCAGGTCCTCGGCCCGGTTGGCGGCGGCGGAAACCTCGGCGAGCCGCGCGCGGTGAACTTCGTCGACATCCCCGGCGACCAGTTCTTCGTGGTCGCGGGCGGCGGCGGCTCGACCTGCCCCGCCGACCTCGACGGCAGCGGCTCTGTCGACGCCTCCGACCTCGCCACGCTCCTCGGCGCGTGGGACACGCCCGGTGGGGACATCGACGACAGCGGCAACACCGACGCATCGGATCTCGCGATCCTGCTCAGCGCGTGGGGCGACTGCTGAGCGATCGCCTCGCTCCGAGACTTGTCTTCTGCATTCGATCGACGGGCGGCCTTCGCGGGCCGCCCGTCGTCGTTCGCCGTGAACCTGGCGCGCTCGGCTCGGTACGAAGTCGCCCGCAGGGCGTCTCGTTGGCGCTTCCTCGCGCCGCGTCTCGCGTACAGTGCATCTTCACGCCCGCACGGGTGCGGGCCGACACCAACGGAGTCCAATCGACGATGGCACCCCTCTTTCGAACCTGTGTTGCGCTCCTTCCATCGCTCGTGACCGCCGTCGCGGTCGCCCAGCAGGAACTCCCGCCCTTCGCGGATGTCTCGAAGAACTTCGAGAAGGTCGTCTCGAGCGCCGACGGCAACTCGCTCTTCAACCTCTTCGTGAACCGCAAGGACGAGCAGATGCTCGCGGAGCTCCCGCGCGGCTGGGAGAAGATGCGCTTCCTGATCGCGGCCACGCCGTCGGGCGGCGAGATCTTCGCGGGCCTGCAGGGCCCCGACAAGTATGTCTTCTGGCGCCAGTACGGCAACCGCCTCGCGCTCGTCGAGCCGCAGCTCGAGGTCCGCTCGACTGGTGAGCAGGCGTCGAAGGACTCCGTCCGCCGCATCTTCACAGACCGCGTCCTCCTCGAGGTTCCCGTCGTGGCCACCGGCCCGAACGGGCAGCCCGTGATCGACCTCGACGGCATGCTCGTCGGACAGTCGCAGCAGCTGGTGGGCATGCAGCTCAACGGACGCCTCGCCAAGGTCGCGAAGGCCAAGAGCTTCCCGCAGAACCTCGAGATCGCCATCGAGGCGCCCGACGCGGGCGGCAAGTTCAAGATGGTGCACTACTCGATCTCGGTCCTCCCCGAGAACACGGGCTACAAGCCGCGGGTCGCCGACGACCGCGTCGGCTACTTCCTCACGGGCTACCGCGACCTCGGCCTCTACGGCACCGAGACGAACGCGACGCGGTACATCAACCGCTGGAACCTCGAGAAGCGCGACCCGAAGCTCTCGCTCTCGCCGCCGAAGGAACCGATCATCTTCTACATCGAGTACACGGTGCCTGTGCGCTACCGCCGGTATGTCCGCGAGGGCGTGCTGCAGTGGAACGAGGCGTTCCGCAAGATCGGCATCGACAACGCCATCGAGGTCTACCAGCAGGACGAGGTGACGGCCGCGCACATGGAGAAGGACCCCGAGGATGTGCGCTACAACTTCGTGCGCTGGCTGAACAACGATGTCGCCACCGCGATCGGCCCGAGCCGCGCGCACCCCGTGACCGGCCAGATCCTCGATGCGGACATCGTCCTCACAGACGGCTGGATCCGCGCGTTCTACAGCTGGTACGACGACCGCCCGACCGAGATCGCGCAGAGCCTGACCCCAGAGACCCTCGTGTGGCTCGAAGAGCACCCCGAGTGGGATCCGCGCATCCAGCTTCTGCCGAGCGGTGAGCGCGCCGCCGCGCTCGCCGAGCGTTCCGCACGCGCCGCGCAGGGCGACCCCGACCCCGCCGACAGCCGCAAGGACCCTTCGATCGCAGCGAGCCCCGAGCTCCGCGCCGTCGCCGAGTGGTACCGCGCCGTCTCGGGCAACGAGGCCGGCCATGACCACACCCGCTGCGGAGCCATGTGCTTCGCCGCGCGTGGCCTCGCCACCGACATGGCCGTCGCCAGCATGGCCTTCGAGATCCTCGACCTCGTCGAGCAGGAGGGCCCGAAGGACCCGAACGCGCCGAAGCCCGAGACGCTCGACGGCGTCCCCGAGTCGTTCGCGGGCCCGCAGCTCGCGCACCTCGTGGCGCACGAGGTCGGCCACACGCTCGGCCTCCGTCACAACTTCAAGGCCTCCGCGCTCTACACCCTCGACGAGATCAACTCCGAGAAGGTGAAGGGCAAGCCGCTCGCCGCGTCCGTGATGGACTACATGTCGACGAACTTCAATGTCGACGGCGAGAGCGTCCAGGGCGACTACACGATGGTCGGCATCGGCCCCTACGACATGTGGGCGATCGAGTACGGCTACACCTTCGACGACCCGGCCAAGGTCGCTTCCCGCAGCGGCGACCCTGGCAACGCCTACCTCACCGACGAGGACACGGGCGGCCCCGATCCGCTCGCGCGCCGCTACGACTTCTCCAAGGACCCGCTCGACTTCGCGAAGGCCGAGATCAAGCTCGTGGCCATGCTGCGCGCCGCGATCCTCGAGAAGTATGTGAAGGACGGCGACAGCTGGGAGCGCGCGCGCAGGGGCTATGTCAAGACCCTGTCGAAGCAGCGCCGCACCGTCGACATGATGGCCCCGTGGGTCGGCGGAACCTATGTGAGCCGCGCCAAGAAGGGCGACCCGAACACGGGTGATCCGCTCGTGCCCGTCGAGGTCGAGAAGCAGCGCGCAGCGCTCCAGTTCGTCATCGAGACGGCGTTCCGCGACGAGGCGTACGGCCTCACGCCCGAGCTCGTCAACAAGATGACCATCGAGAAGTGGATGGACAATCCGCGCGGCTTCATGTCGGAGAGCACCTGGCCGATCAACGACCAGATCGGGGCCACGCAGTCGATGGCGCTCACGATGCTCCTCAACCCGACCACGCTCGGTCGCGTCTATGACAACGAGAAGCGCGTGGCCGCCGACCAGGATGCGCTCACGCTGCCCGAGCTGATGAAGACGCTCTCCACCG
>JBIKTI010000328.1:0-3661 GCA_044348205.1 Phycisphaerales bacterium
CACCCCGATTCAAAGCCGAGGAAAGGCAAAGCCCCGACTGGCCAGAGGCCGGTCGGGGCTTTGCATGTTCCGAGGCGAATCGGGGTGACAGGATTCGAACCTGCGGCCTCTTGCTCCCGAAGCAAGCGCTCTACCAAGCTGAGCTACACCCCGGGAGGGCCTGCGGCCACACGGGTCGAGAAGGATACCGCGTCGAAACGATGGCCACAAGGCACGGCATCGTGATCGCGGCCTTCGGTACCCGCCGTTCGATGCACCCGCTTGGGCTACATGTTGGGTGAGAATCGCGAACTTCTGTGGGACATCGGCGAGATCAAGCCCCGTTCCGCGTACCTCAGGCAGCAGGAAACTCGCGGTGCCGCTCTCGGGCGAAGTCCCCATTTGCGCCCAGAATCACAGATTACAGATACACATATCTTGAACTCTGTGTAATCTTCGTCCTCGACGGCCCCGCTCCGGGAAAACAGACCATGAATTCGCCAGAATCTCGACCTTATCGGTGTACAGCTCGCTCGCAGCGGGATAACCTCATCGCCCTTCCGGCCAAGTCCATTTTGAATCAGGGAGTTACAAGAATGAAGAAGAACATCGTTCTCGCGTCTACCGCTCTGCTCGCAACCGCCCTTCTCGCCGATGCCACCATGGGCAACGGCACGCTCAACGCGCAGGGCAGCAAGCGCCGCATGTCGGCCACCGTCAGCGCCACGACCGCCGTGGTCGCCGCTCCGATCGTCGAGAAGAAGATCGAGGCGACCAACACCTGGGTCGTCTCCTCCGAAGACACCGTGGTCACCAATGTGGTCAAGATCGCAGAAGAGCCGATCCGCCCATACATCCCCGTGTTCGCGGCACTTACGAGCCTCGATTGCAACGGCAACGGCATCCCCGACTCGACGGAGATCACCAACGGCGCCGCTGACGCCGACAACGACGGCGTCCTCGACAGCTGCGAGTACGCCCTCGGCGACCTCAACCTCAACGGCATCGTCGATGGCCAGGATGTCTCGATCCTCCTCGGCTGGTGGGCGATCCCGAACCCGCTCTTCGGCGACCTCAACGCCGACAACCAGGTCAACGCGTTCGACCTCGGCATCCTCCTCGGCCGCTTTGGCGTCGTGACCTACTGATCGCGCCGCGCTGCGGTCGCATTGCAGCCGCAAACCGCTCTACCAGAGCCGCCCTCGCGTCCGCGGGGGCGGCTCTTTTGCTTCCGCGGCGCACGGGCGCTGTTCTTCACCGATTCCGAACCAACTTTCGCTTCCCTCGACGCAAATCCGATGCACCCTTCGACTGTTCCCTCGGCCCCCGACCATCTGTCGGGGTGTTCTCGTTGGTTCCTCGGTCGTCCCTCGGGCATCCCTCAGCCCACACTGACCGAGCGGCATCCCGTCCCAGTCCCCCCGGAGTCCCTCATGTCCATCACTCGCACGATCGCGGGCGTTTCGGCCGTCGTCGCCGTCTCCCTCGCCTCCTCCGCTCACGCGACCGTCCTCGCTTCCGCGAACTTCGCAGACTATGCCAACGGCGCGCTTGTCGGTCAAAATGGCTGGCAGCAGTACAACACGCAGAGCCTTCGTCCGCTCGAGGTGCTCAACGGCGCCGTGAACTGGGCGGGCGGATCGCTCGACAACGCGCAGGACGCCATGCTTGCCTTCTCCGAGCAGGTCACGCAGCCTGCGGCAGGCACCACGATCCTGAACTTCGACATCCTCCTCTCCGTCAGCTCCGCGGGCACGAATCCCTCGTACTTCGCGGCGCTCAACACGCTGACCTCGACCGCGACCAGCGGCAACTTCCAGAACGCGCGCCTCGTCGCCCGTTCCTCGGGCTCGGGCTTCACCTTCGGCGCACGCGTGAACGGCCAGGGCGGCTACCCCTTCGCCTACGGCACGCAGGAGCTCAGCTTCGGCACGGTCTACGCGCTGCGCGCGGAGATCAACATGGTCGCGGGCAACGCCAACGACTTCATCAACCTCTATGTCGGCAGCGACTTCTCCTCGCTGACGCTGCACGCGACCGCCGCCTACGGAACAGGCACCGTGTCCGACCCGCTGTTCGGCGCGATGCTGCTCTCGCAGTTCGGAAGCGCGTCCGCCTTCGAGTCGGGCGTCAGCATCCAGTCGATGAGCGTCTCGCTCGTGCCCGCGCCGGGCGCGCTTGCGCTCCTTGCGGCAGCGGGCCTCGTTGGCCGGCGCCGCCGCTGAGCCGCAGCTCCCGCGGGGCCCCCGCGATCTGAACGCAAAACCGCGCGCCGCGATGCCAGTGCATCGCGGCGCGCGTTCTATTCCCGCCAAAGTGAATCGCCTGACCCAGCGCGCGTCAGTGGGCGTGGACGGGCGTCTTCCACTCGTTGCCGATCTCGCGCATCGGGCCGCTCTCGATCACCTCGGTTCCGTCGAGCTCCCACTTCCAGGTCGCGCCGCCGAGGTGGCGGAAGAGAATGCCGTGCTTGCCGTCGCCATTGGTGTCGGGAAGCTCCGCGACACTCCACGAATTGCCCGTCCGATCGGAGATCACCGTGTGCCCCGCGATCGCGCGCTCGTGGATCCGCCAGTGCTCGATCGATCCGTGCGGGCCGCGCCAGATCACATCGTCGACGCCGTCGCCATCGGTGTCGGCGACGCCGACGATCGCAAACCTCGGCGAGACCGCGGGGGCGACCGTGCCGTCCGTGAAGCGGATCGGCTCTGGCTGCGACAGCACCCCCGCTGCGAAGGTCGCCGTGTAGACGGCGCCCGCCTGGCCCGAGTTGACGCGCCGCAGAAGGACCTCGGAGTCGATGTCGTCGTCGAAGTTGCCCACGAACATCTGATCGAAGCCGCCGTCGACCACCGTCAGCACGCCCGCGCGGATCGCACCGCCGTCCATGAGCCACACCGCGATCTCTGTCACCGCTCCGTGCGTGCGGCGGAAGACGACATCGGCGAGGCGATCGCCATCGACATCGGTGAAGGCGACGGGCGTCCAGTCGCGGCCGACATGGCGCTCGATCTCCACGACCTCGCCGTCGACTCCGTCCATCAGCCAGACCGAGTAGCGCTGCGCGACAGGGTCGTACCACAGCATGTCCGCGCGGCCGTCGCCGTTGCTGTCACCCGTGCCGACAATCACCATCTCGGAATGGGCCGCCCGCGGACCCATGTAGCCACCGTGGATCTCGAAGCCATCGATGAACCACACCGCGCTGCGCCTTGCGTCGGCATTGAACCAGACGATGTCGTCACGGCCATCGCCGTCGACATCGCCCGTCGCGCGCCCCTTGCCGACGGAGAAGATGCCCGCGAACGAGCCGTCCTCCGTCGCCTCATCCTCGACGGATGCCGCGACGACGAACCACCCGTCGCGCAGGCTCTCGCGCTCGATGCCGACCGTGGCGATCGACGCCGTCGGCGAGGCCGCGGGGTCGAGCACCGATGCAGGCATTCCCGTGGCGAGAACGATCTCTGCAGCGCCGCCCGGCCACTCGCCGAGGCCGATCGCCTGCGTCTCGCCGATCGCGGCCTTGTAGGCCGCGCGGTATGCGCCGCCGCCGTTGCCGTTCACGGACGCAACCGCGACGAACGCCGCATTGCGCCAGCGCGCGAGCTCCTCCTCCTCTTCCTCCGCCGCGGGTTCACCTCCGTGATCGCCGCCTCCGCCTCCGCCGCCGCCTCCGCCACCG
>JBIKTI010000045.1:0-10921 GCA_044348205.1 Phycisphaerales bacterium
TCACCGCCCGCGCCTTGCCTTTGCGACTTGACGCACGGCCTTTGAGGCGATCGGCTTCGACTTCGTCACTTTCTTGAGAATAGGCGTCTTCGCCGCAGCCTTTTTCGACACAGGCTTCTTCGACACAGGCTTCTTCGACACAGGCTTCTTCGACGCAGCCTTCTTCGACACGGGCTTCTTCGACGCAGCCTTCTTCGACACGGGCTTCTTCGACGCAGCCTTCTTCGACACGGGCTTCTTCGACGCAGCCTTCTGCGACACGGCCTTCTTCGCAGCAGCCTTCTTCGCAGCAGCCTGCCTGAGCGCTTCCCGCTTGGCGGCGGCCTTCCGCTCAGCATCCTTCCTGCGCGCGGCGATCGCTTCCTTGCGCTCCCGCTCGGCTCGCTGCTTCGCCTCGCGCTTCAGCCGTTCCGCATCGCGCTTGCGCTTGCTCTCGGCCTGTGCGGCGGCCCGGGCTGCGTCGCGCAGCCGCTTCGCCTCACGCTTCGCCTCCTCGCGCTCAACGATCTTCCGCTTGCGCTCGGCCTCCTTCGCACGCTCCGCGGCGCGGCGCGCCTGCTCGGCCTCCCGCGCGATGCGGGCCTCCTCGCGTGCCTTGATGGCCGCGACCCGCGCAGACTCGCGCTCCGCCTTCGCGTTGAGACGCGCCTCTTCCGCAGCGCGCTTCTCGCGCTGCCGCTCCTCTTCACGGGCGATCTCGGCCAGCCGCTTCTCCTCGACCGCGCGTGCCGCCGCGCGCTCGCGCTCGAGGCGTTCCTCCTCGACGCGGCGGATCGCAGCCTCGGCCGCCGCGCGGAAGCCGGAGTGCCGCGCCTGATATGCGGCCCTGATCTTGGCGCCATTGCGCCCAGCCTGGTCCCACGCGCCATGCGAGAGCGCCGACAATGCGGCATGGACCTTCGGCAGCTCCTCCATGCGGTGGTTGCGGCCGATCCAGGCAGCGACCTCTTCGGTCGTCGTGGTCGGCTCGACGATTCCCTCGCGGAAGAGCAACTCCACGCTGGTGTCGTCGACGATCGGCGCGGGCAGCTCGAAAGCGACGAACATCGTGCGTCCCGCGACGAAGGGCGGGATCTCGGCGAGGCTCTCGAGGTATGAGCGCTGGTCCTTGCGCGACGCGTTGCGCAGATGGTCGAGCGAGGTGCGATGCTGGCGGCGGAAGATGTCGTTCAGCGTGGCGCGCAGCCTGGCCGCGCGCTCCTCGACGAACGGGTACTTCTCGCCGATCGCATCGACGACCTCGCCCTCGAGCATGACGCGGAGTTCGTTGGCGTCGACCACCACGCGCGAGAGGCGCGTCAACGCCTCCGCTGCAAGCGCGGGCGTGCTGTCCCACAGCATGAAGCTGCCGAGCAGGATGCCGAGAGGATCCTCGGGCTCATGGCCCGCAAGCTGAGGGACGGACGGCACGGACGACGCGCCGAGCTTGCGCACGAGCGCCGAGAACTTGGGTCCGCGGACGGGTTCGACCTTCATCGCGTCGTGTTCTCCGTGGGGCCATCGGGCCGACGCAGCGCATCGTCGAGCGCGGCCTGCCGCTTGATCGAATCATCGAGCTCGAACTCGAGCCTCGGCACGCGGGGAATCCGCGTCTCGTCCATCACCCGCCTGCGCAGGAATCCCTTCGCAGCGCGGATACCTGAAAGGGTGAGCGACGCGCGGTCGGCCGGAAGCACCGAGAGCGACACGCGTGCGACCGAACCATCGGGCGACAGGTCGACCCCGGTGACGGACACCATCCCCTGCACGCGTGGGTCGTTCAGCCCCCGAACGAACTCCGCCTGCAGCGCGCGCCGCACCTCCCCCGCGACCTGCGCAGAGCGCGGAGACGCGGAGGGGGCCGCATCGAGCGGGCCGAGCGCGCGCGCAGGGCGTCGAGCAACGCGCGACTTTCCGCGCGGCGCGCCGTCCGCTCCGTCCGCGCCGTCCCGTGGTGGCTTCTTCGATGGACGATCCATCCGCATGAACCAAACGACTCCTCTCGCGGACGGTCCGCGCGCCCCGAGGGAGCGCGGACCGCCAGCCTCTCAGCTTCGCTGCACCGTCACGGTCTTGTAGCACTCGAGCACATCGCCGACCTTGATGTCGTCGTAGCCGACGATCTTCATGCCGCACTCGTTGCCCGCGCGCACTTCCTTCGCGTCGTCCTTGAACCGCTTGAGCTGCTCAAGACGACGATCCTTCTCGACGACGATGCCGTTCCGCGTGACGCGGATCTGCGCGTTGCGCTCCACCACGCCATCGGTGACATAGCAGCCGGCGATCGCGCCGACCTTCGAGATCTTGAAGACCTGACGCACCTCTGCGTGGCCGAGCACCTCGAGCTTGAGCTCGGGGGCGAGAAGGCCGCGCGCGGCCTTCGTGACATCGTCGATCAGGTCGTAGATCACCTCGTAGAGGCGGATCTCGATGCCCTTCGACTCCGCCATCTGACGCGCCTTGCCGCTCGAGGTGACATTGAAGCCGACGACGATGGCCTTGGTCGCCTCCGCCAGCGTGATGTCGCTCTCGTTGATGCCGCCCGCGGACGCGCTCTTGACCGACACGACGACTTCCTCGGTGGGAAGCTTGGCAAGCATCGCCTTGAGAGCCTCGACCGAGCCCTGCACATCGCCCTTGACGACGAGCGCGAGTTCCTTGCGGCCCGCCTTCTCGAGGTGCTTGAAGATGTTGTCGAGCGTGATCTTCGGTGCTGCAAGCTCGCGCTCGCGGTCGATGCGACGACGCTCCTCGGCGGCCTCCTCCGCAGCGCGGATCGACTCGACCACGAAGGCCTTGTCGCCCGCGTCGGGAAGCTGGTCGATGCCCGAGATCGCCACGGGCGTCGACGGAAAGGCCTCTGCGATGCGCTCGCCCCTGTCGTTGATGATGTCGCGCACGCGGCCATATCCGCGGCCGATGACGATGAAGTCGCCCTTCTTCAGGCGGCCTTCCTGCACCATGACGCGCGCGACGGGACCGCGGCCCTCCTCGATGGCGGCCTCGAGCACCGTTCCGCGGGCCATGCCGCCGAAGTCGGCCTTGAGCTCGAGGAGCTCGGCCTGGTAGTCGAGCATCTCGAGGAGTTCCTGAATGCCGTCGCCGCGGATGGCGCTGGTCCTGATGACCTCGGTCGTGCCGCCCCATTCGACCGGGTTGAGCTCATGCTCTGCGAGCTGCCCGAGCAGACGCCGGATGTTGGCCTCCGTCGCGTCTGGACGGTCGATCTTGTTCATCGCGACGACGATGGGCACACCCGCCGCCTTCGCGTGGTTGATCGACTCGATCGTCTGCGGCATGACGCCGTCGACGGCGGACACGACAAGCACCACGATGTCGGTCACCTTGGCACCGCGCGCACGCATCGAGGTGAATGCCTCGTGGCCCGGGGTGTCGATGAAGGTCACCACGCGGTCGACATTGCCCGCCTTGACAGGCACGCTGAACGCGCGCGTCGACTGGGTGATGCCACCCGCCTCGCCTGCGGCGATGTTCGTGCTGCGGATCCTGTCGAGCAGGCTCGTCTTGCCGTGGTCGACATGGCCGAGGATCGTGACGATCGGCGCGCGGCGACGCTCGTCCACGCGCTCGCGATCCTTGAAGCGCTCCTCGATGATCTCGGCCGCCGACTTCGCCTCCTCGACGATGAGGTCGATGTCGAAGTCCATCATGATCTCGATGGCCTTCTCGCGGTCGATGGCGCTGTTGATGTTGGCCATCGTGCCGCCGAGGAAGAGCTTCTTGATGATGTCGCTCGACTTCACGCCCGTCGCGGCGGAGAGCTCCTTGATCGTCAAGGGCTCGGCGACATGCACCTGCTGCACCTCGCCCGGCTTCCGCTCCATGCGCTGGCCACCGCCTCCGCCGAGCCCACCGCCGCCCCGCATCGACTGATGCGACGTCATGAACCCGCGCGAAGTGGCGAGACGCTGCTGCCGATCACGGATGTCCTGCGCGCCATAGGCCTGGCGCGCAGAGTCTCCTGCGCGACCCGTGCGCGAGGATCCGATGCCGCCACGGCCACGGACCTCGGGGCGGCCACCCGTGCCGACCCGACCGCCACGGGCGCCCGGGCCTGTCGGGCCTGCGCCTGGACCAGTGCGCCGCATCGGAGGCGGCGCCGGGAGGTTGTCCGCCTTCTCGACGCGAACGACCTGCGGGCCGCTCAGCTTCGTCTTCTCGAGCGCGCCAAGCTGCGGGCCGACGGGGCCGACCATCGACGGGCGCTTCGGCACATTCATCACGGGCGGCGGGCCCGAGCCGTCGGTGAGCGACTGCGGCGGCGGCGGCGGCGCGGTGATGACCCTGCGCGCTGCGACAAGCTGCGAGACTTCCGCAGGCTTCGCCGGCGCCGTCGGAGCGTCCGGGCGTGCAGTCGGACGCGCCGTGAGACCTGCAGGCATGCGCTGCGCGGCGGTGCGGGCGGGAGGCTGCACGACGACAGCGCCCTGCTCGGGCGCCGCCACGGCGGGCTTTGGCTCCGCTGCGGCTGGCGGTGCGCCAGCCGACGCTGCGGCAGCCTCGCTCGGTGCGGCCGCCGCTTGCGGGGCCGACGACTGCTCTGCGACCTGCACTGGTTCCGCTGGCTGCGCGAGAGTGGTCTCCTCGAATCCACCGCCTTCAGCCGCGGGCTTGCGCTTGGCGCGCCGCGGCGGGGCCGCATCGGCCTCCGTGGACGCGTCCGAATCGCCCCCAGCATCCGAATCATCCGATGCCGGCTTGCTGGAAGCGACCTTCTTCGACGATGTCTTCTTCGCAGGCGCGATCGTCGCCGTGGCCGATCCCTCGTCGGCGGACTCGCCCGACGACGCAGCCTCGCCAGCTCCACCGCCCGCGTTCCTGAACCACTCGCGCACCGTCAGCGCAAGGCCGACGGACACGGGAGACAGATGGTTCACGATGTCAGGGATCTCCTCCTGCTGACAACGCGTGACAATATCCTTGGAACTCACACCGAGTTCCTTGGCCAGTTGGTGGACCTTCAGCGACGCGGGCTTCTTCGACAAGCGTTCCTCCTGACGGATTCTGGCGGTGGTTCCGACCTTCGGAACCTTGCCGCACTCTCACGACGACTCGCACTCAATTCCCCAACGCCCCCGCGACGCCGCGTCGTGCGGCCCCGAGGGGCGAACCTCGTTCATCCACCCGCGCGACCCGACCGACCGAATCCAAGGATCGAGTCCGCGGCGCTCTCCGCCTCTGCGTCGGGCGTCGCGGCGACGGCGCCGCCCTCCGCACCGAGGATCGCGGCCGTGGCGGCAGCGTCCTCCGCGGCGCGCACCGCGGCCTGCGCGGCCTCACGCTCGCGCTCGATCTCGACCTCGCGGGCGCGAAGCCCCGACGCGGTGCAGATCTCCTCGGCGAGCTCGTCGGTGATCCCCAGATCCTCGACGAGGAGCTGCGGCCCGATCTCCTCGACATCGAACACGCTGATCATGCCGAGCGCGCCGATCTTGTCGAGCATCTCGTCGGTCACGCCCACGATCGGACGGAGCGTGTTGCCGAGGTTCTCGAGGCCCTTGGCGAACTCGACCGGCGTGAGGATGTCGATGTCCCAGCCTGTGAGGCGCGCGGCGAGGCGCACATTCTGTCCGCGCTTGCCGATCGCCAGCGACAGCTGGTCCTCGCGCACGATGATCGTGGCGCGGCCAAGCTCGAAGCAGAGGCTGACCTCCTCGACCGCTGCGGGACGCACGGCGTTCGAGATGAGCACCTGGCTCGACTCGTTCCACAGCACGATGTCGATCTTC
Organism: Phycisphaerales bacterium; assembly: GCA_044348205.1. Classification (GTDB taxonomy): domain Bacteria; phylum Planctomycetota; class Phycisphaerae; order Phycisphaerales; family SM1A02; genus QWPT01. The sequence continues at coordinate 5,730 of JBIKTI010000045.1, forward strand.
TCGCCATTGACCTCGTCGACGATGTTGCGGATGCGGCTGCCGCGCACGCCGATGCAGGCGCCCTTTGCGTCGACCTTCGAGTCGACGCTGGCGACGGCGACCTTGCAGCGCTGGCCTGGCTCGCGGGCGAGCGCCTTGATCTCGATGATGCGCTCCGAGACCTCGGGGACCTCGGCCTCGAAGAGGCGACGGATGAAGTCTGGGTTCGCGCGCGACAGGATGATCTTGACCTGGCTTCCGCCGTCGCGGACATCGAGCACGAGGCAGCGGATGCGGTCGCCCGGCTTGAACATCTCGCCGGGGATCTGCTCGGACTTCGGCATGAACGCCTCTGCGCGATCGACCTGAACGATCAGCGCGGGGCCCTCCTGGCGGATGATGGTGCCCGCGACGATCTCGCCCTGGCGCTTCGCGAACTCCTCCATGAGCGAGTTGCGCTCGTCCTCGCGGAACTTCTGGATCATGACCTGCTTGGCGGTCTGCGCGGGAATGCGGCCGAGCTTCTCGATGGGGATGTTCTCGCGCGTTCCGTCGGGCAGATTGCGCCACACGGTGAGCGCGCCGCTCAGGCGGTCCATCTCGCAGCCGAACTCCTCGGTGTCGAGAGAATCGAAATGCTTGCGCGCAGCGCTGACCATCGCCATCTCGAGATCTCGGATGAGATGCTCGCGGTCGATGTTGCGGTCGCGGGCGATGGAGTCGAGGAGGCGGAGCGTCTCGGAAGTCATTCTGGGTCCTTGGCACTTGCCCGAGGCGTCGGCCTCGGCGATTCGTATTGTCCGAGGCGTTCGCCTCGGTTTGGTTGTCCAGAGGTTTGCTCTGGTTGGGATGTCGCCACGGGATGCGTGGCCTTGAAAGAAGTTCAACACTCAAACACTCAAACACTCATGCGCTCATGCGCTCATGCACGCAAGCGCGTCAGCGCTCAAACACAAGACCACGCGCGCCCGTGGGCGCCCGTGGTCGGACTGCGGTGCAGGCGCGCACGCCTGCGGGAAGAGCGGAGATTCTCAAGCCTGCAAAGGCGCCTCCGGCTTCCGGCCGAGTCCGAACTGTCCGTCGCCCGAGCCCCTGCGCGCCGTTCGCGGCAACGCCTGAGTCCAGGACGACCCTGCACACGCCGTCGAAAGTGGCACAGAGGCACCAGAAGGCGCCAATGAACGCACCGCGCTCGACCCGTCGCGAGGATGAGACCGAAGCGGCCTCATCGCCAGCGCCCGAGCCGAACGGTCTTGCTACACGAGGACTTGCAATGCTTCCAGTGCATCGAAGGCTGTGACATGAACGACACACCTCCATCGGCTTGCAGATGAAGCGACACCTCGAGAGCGAATGGTTCAACACCACCGCTCTCGAATGCGCCGACGCATCCGCGACCGCTCGGTTGCAGACCACCAACGACCTCGGGATCCGCACACCATGCGCGGAGCACCGAGGCGTGGAAGATATCGCTCCAACCCCGCGAGGTCAAACTTTTGCGCGGACGCGAAGCGAGCCAACACCCGACTCGGGCGGCGTCGGGCGACGCGCGACTCGGGCGCCACCCCCGATTCTCGGACCGCAATGCTCAGTGGATCCCTGTTCCGCCGAGGTCGATTCGCTCGTGAGGGTTCACGGCGCGCTCGATGCGGAGCGCCCTTCCACCGCGGTACTGGCCGATCTGGGCGAAGAACTTCGGGCGCCCCTCGACGCCTAGGACGGCGGGCGACGCGGCAGGCCGATGGGTGACGATCAGGTCGCCGACCTCGAGGGCCTTCAGCTCGCTGAGCGTGATGGAGGTCGTGGCGAGCGTGGCCTCGAGCTCGACCATGGCGCCAGAGAGCCCACCCGCGATGCGCTCCGTGGTGTCCGTCCCTGACTTGCTCGAGCCTGTCACGAACCAACTCTGCGCAGAGAGATCCTCGACAAGCGGCTCGATGACGTTGTACGGGATGCACAGGCTCATCGGGCCAGCGCGGTTGGTCATCTTCACCTCGAAGCCGATCACCACGACGACCTCGTTCGGCGGCACGATCTGCACCAGCTGCGGGTTCGACTCCATGTCGCCGAGGACGAAGTCGATGTGGCGGATGCCCGCCCACGCCTCGTGGAGTCCGATGGTCGCGCGCTGGAGGATCTTCTGGATCAGCCGCGTCTCGATGATGGTCATCGGGCGCTGCGGGATGAAGAGTTCCTTGTTCGAGCCGCCGAGCAGACGGTCGATGATCGGGTAGTTCACGAACGGCGAGATCTCGAGGCAGATCTGGCCCTCGAGCGGCTGGCAGCGCAGCAGGTTGAAGCTGGTCGGGTTCGGGAGCCCCGAGATGAACTCGGAGTAGGTCATCTGCGCGGCCTCGACGACCTTGACCTCGACGATGGTGCGGAGGAAGCCCGAGAGCGACGCGCCGAAGTTTCGCGCGAAGGTCTCGTGCAGCATCTCGAGCGCACGCATCTGGTCCTTCGAGATGCGCTCGGGACGCTTGAAGTCGTAGGGCTGGATGTCGATCTGGTCGTTCGAGCGGCGCACGCGCGAGAAGATCTGGCGCGGCCGCCCTTCCCCGCGGGAGCCGCCCTGCTCGGCCGCGCTCATCAGCTCGTCGACTTCGTCTTGATTGAGGAGTTCGGCACCCATGTGGACTTTCCAAGCCTCCGAGCGTGCGGGCGCCCTGCGGGGCGCCGTGCCCATTCCCCCTCGCGGTTCCCCGGGCTCCGCCCGAGGCTGCGCGGACAGACCCGCGCGTATGGCCTCATCGGCGCTTTCCCCGAGGGCGCTTGAACGGCCGCCCGCACCCCGATGCGGCAACGCGCCGCCGCGCGGGCCGTAGGATGTCGCCATGCCCAGTTCCGCGAGCAGCACCGAGAGAAGCCCGGCCACCGCAAGTGCCTTTCCGCGAGAACGCGGGGCGAGGGAGAGGATCCTGGCCGTTGGTCGGCTGCTCCTCTGCGCCGTGTGCGTGGCGCTCCTGCCTGACGCAGCCGCCGCGCAGGGACAGCCTGGGGGAATCCCAGGGCGGCCCTCCATTCCGGGGTTCGCGGTGCCTGGCGCACGCGCGGCCGCCCCGATGGACTCGGACGATGTGCTCACCGTCCGGGCCCTGCCCGCCTCCACGGCCGTCGCGCCGGGGGGCGATGTGGCGATCGCCGTCGAGTTCACGCTCGCATCGGGCTGGCACATCTGGCCGATTGCGGGCTCGACTTCCGTCGACACCTCGGACTTCACGCCGATCTGGACGGAACTCGGCTCACCGACGCCGCCTGTGGGCGTTGATCTCAACCTCGGGTTCGCGCAGTGGCCCGCCACGAAGTCGGGAACCATGGACTTCGGCACGGGGCCGATCGAACTCCCGTACCACGAGGGAACCTTCGTCGTCTACATCCCTGCCACGGTCCGAGCCGATGCACCCGAGGGCGCGCTCACGATCCCGCTTCGCGTCGAGTTCCAGGCCTGCGACGACACGACCTGCAAGGCTCCCGACTCGATCGAGCTCGCTGTCACCCTCACGGTCGGCCGCGGCTCCGGCGAAGCCGCGCCCGCCGAGCTCCTTGCGGGCTTCGACCCGTCGGTCTACGGTCGCATCCGCTCGGGCGAGAAGCCGAGCGAGCGGCTCGAGTTCAACCTCTTCGCGCTGAAGTTCTCGATCGACCCGACGGGCGCGGGGTTCGCGCTCCTGCTCCTGATCGCGGCGGCTGGCGGGCTGCTCCTCAACTTCACCCCGTGCGTCCTTCCCGTCATCCCGATCAAGATCATCGGCCTCTCGCAGGCCGCGCAGGGAAGCCGCGCCAAGTGCTTCGCGCTGGGATTCGTGATGTCGCTCGGCGTCGTCGCGTTCTGGCTGGCGCTTGGCACGCTGATGGCGACGGTGAAGGGATTCACGAGCGCGAACCAGCTCTTCCAGCAGCCGCTCTTCACGATCGGCGTCGGCGTCGTGATTGCCGTGATGGCCATCGGCATGGCGGGCCTCTTCTCGCTGCGCCTCCCAGACTGGGTCTACATGGTCGAGGCGAAGCACGACTCGTATCCAGGGTCGTTCGGCTTCGGCGTCATGACGGCCGTCCTCTCGACCCCGTGCACGGCGCCGCTCATGGGCACGGCCGTCGCGTGGGCGACGACGCAGGGGCCCGCGACGATCCTCACGGTCTTCGGCGCGGTCGGCGCTGGCATGGCGGTGCCCTACCTCGTGCTCTCTGCCTTTCCGTCGCTCGTCGACAAGATGCCGCGCACGGGACCTGCGAGCGACCTCATCAAGCAGGTCATGGGGCTCCTGCTCCTCGCGGCGGCTGCATATTTCATAGGCGCGGGGCTCTCGGGTCTCCTCGTCACTCCGCCCGAGCCGCCGAACACTGCGTACTGGTGGGCGGTCGCCCTTCTCGGCGTGGCGGCGGGCGGATGGCTCCTCGTCCGCACCGTCGCCCTCACGCGCAAGCCCGTGAACAGGGTCGTCTTCGGCGGGCTCGGTGCGTTCATCCTCGCGATCAGCGTCCTCATCGGCCTCTCGCAGACCGCGAAGGGACCGATCGACTGGACCTACTACACGCCCGAGCGCCTCGCCACCGCGCGAAGCGAGGGCAAGGTCGTCGTCATCGACTTCACCGCAGAGTGGTGCGCCAACTGCAAGACCCTCGAGTTGCTCGTCCTCAACCTGCCGTCCGTCGCGAAGGAGCTCAATGCCGACGATGTCGCGGCGATCAAGGTCGACCTCACGGGCAACAACACGGACGGCAACAAGCTTCTGAAGGATTCGAACCGCGCGACGATCCCGCTGCTCCTCGTCTACGACCGCGATGGCCGCGAGATCCTCAACGCCAGCGACTACACGCCGCAGCAGGTGATCGACGCGATCAACGCGGCGCGCGCGGCGGGCGCGATCGGAGCGGCCCGTGGCCGATGACGCGACGCGCGGCGGCGTGTTCCTCTACGCTGTGAGGACGCGTTTCGCGAACCACGCCGTGCGCGCAGAGTTCATCGCGTGGCTCGAGCACGGGCACCTCGCAGCGGTCGTCGAGGCGGGCGCCCTCTCGGCCGAGCTCGTCGAGCACGAGGCCTCCGCAGACGCCCCCGACGCGCCCGCGGATGTCGAGAGCCGATACCGCTTCGCCTCGCGCGAGGCCTATGAGCGCTATGCCGCGGGCCCCGCGCTGCCGCTGCGCGCGGACGGGCTCGCGCGTTTCCCGTCGGAGCGCGGCGTGTCGATGACGCGCATCTTCGCGCGCCT
>JBIKTI010000329.1:0-3655 GCA_044348205.1 Phycisphaerales bacterium
CACGGCGCCGAAGGCCTCCGTGGTGCGGAGCGGATAGGCGTTGAAGCCGGCGCCCGTGGCCACGCGGCCCGCCGCGTCGCCGCGGCCGTAGCCGAGCGCGATCGAGGCGCAGTCCTCGGCATGCCCGGGGAGAAGCCATGCCGCCGCCTCGATCGAGGCGCCGCCTGCGGTGACCTTGAGCATGTCGCCGGGCTCGATGCCCATCGCGCGCGCTGTCTTCGGCGCGAGAAGGAGCGCGTTGTCCCAGGTGATCTTCGTCGCGGGGTCGGGGAGTTCCTGAAGCCAGCCGAGGTTCGCGAAGTGGCCGCCCGCGACCTTGCCGTCGATGAGGAACGCGAGCTCGAAGCCGCCAACAGAGGCCGCGGCCTTCTCGCAGAGGCCGGCGATCGCGGACGACCCGACGCTGCGCGACACGGCCTTGGCGGCGGTGCCCTCGACGAAGCCGCGCTCGATGTTGCCGCGCCACCACGACTCGAAGGCGGTGCCAGAGAGGCCGCTCACCTTCATGTGCGCGCGGCGGACGATCTCATAGCTCGAGGAGACCTCGTCGCCCGAGAGGAGCGCGAGCACCTCGAGCGCGTTGCGGCCGCCTTGCGCGGAGTCCATCAGCGGGAGGATGAGCGGCTGCTGCAGCGCAACGGTGCCGTCGATCGCGTGTCCGTCGCTCCAGCACTCGAGCGAGTGCGCGGCGGGGACATGCCAGGTGCATGCGGACGACTTGCTCGTCTCGTTGGCGTAGAACGAGACATGCACCACTTCGCCTGCCTTCGTCATCTTGCCTGCGAAGTCGAGGTCCGCGGGGGCGTCGTAGGCGGGGTTGCCGCCGAGGATGACGAGCGTGCCGATCGCGCCCGAGGCGAGGGCGCCCGCAAGCTCGCGGATGGCCGCGCTGCCCGAGTCGTCGCCGCCGTCGAGATAGACGACAGCGTTGCCGACGGAGCCGAGCTTCTCGTTGATGGCCGCTGCGATCGCATGCGTGGCGGCGCCCTGCATCGGGCCCGCGACCACGACCGCGTCGCGGCCCGCGCTCTTCAGGTCTGCGACGAGCTGCGCGAAGACTTCCTTGCCGTGCGCGTCGAGGATCGAGCCCGCGCGCGCGTTCGAGGCGAGCGCGTCGACGCCGCCGACGCCGAGTTCCTTCGCGACGAGGGCGGCGAACACGGCCACATCGCTGCGCGAGAGCGCGAAGCGCTCGTCCGCGGTCATGCCTGTCACCGTGAGCGACGGCTCCGCGCAGTAGACGCGCGAGAGTTCCTGCTTCGCGGGGTCGACGGCCTCGACGCGGCGGCCCTTCGCCCACTCCGCACCGTGGTAGACGCCAGTCGCGGGGCAACCGAGGAAGTCGGAGTCGAGCGAGAGGATCGTGCGCGCCTTGCCGAGCACGGGGAACGCCTTCGTCGGCGCGCCGAACGCGGCACCGAGGCCAGCGGTCGCACCGTCGGAAGCGCCTGCGTTCCATGCGCCCCACCACGCCTTCGGGTAGGCCGCGAGGAAGCGCGCCTTCATGTCGGCCTGCGATGGTCCGCCCGCGCTCTCGACGAGCACAGCGAGGCCAGCGCCCTGGGCCGCCTTGAAGCGCGTGGCGGTCTCGCCGCACCACGCGACAAAGGTGCTCCAGTCGCTGGCCTGACCCTTGCGCGCCATTGCGCGGCTGCGGTCAGGGTCGTAGAGCTCGAGGACGCGCGACTGGATCACCGCGTTCGACGCGCCCGCGAAGGGCACGGCTGGGTTTCCGTCGAGCTTAATCGGACGGCCGTCGTAGCTCTTGGCGAGCACGGGCCACGACACGCCGAGCACCTCGACGGATGTCGCGTAGCCGACGGGCACGCCCGCGAGGCGGCCCGCCTGCGCCTGCGAGAAGGCGACGATCTTCGACTCGGGCCAGCGGCGGCAGGCGGCGAGGCCTGCGAGCGCGAAGCCAGCGCCCATGAGCTTGATGAAGGTGCGGCGGTCCTCGCCAGAGGCGAGTTCCTGCGCGTTCGGGCCGAACTCGCGCGCCATCAGCTCACGGAACTCGGGGGTCTTCTCGAGGTCGTCGACGCTGCGCCAGTACTCCGAGCGCGCAAGCTTCGCGCCCGCGTCGTCGTTCTTCTGATCGCATCCGATTGGTGAGTCGTGCATCGTGGTCCCTTGCTGCTTTCGTCCCTTGCTTCTGTCGTCGCGTGCTTCAGATGTCGGCGTCGTTCGTGTCGGTCGGTCGCTGCGACCTGGTCAGCGGTGGCAGGTCGAGCAATCCTCGCTCGGGGCGATGTGGAACTTGTCCTTGAGCGACAGACGCTCAGACTCCGAAAGCTCGGTGACGGGATCGAACGCGAGATTGGTGATGGTTCCCGCGGGGCGCAGCTTGTCGACGGGATCGCGGTGGCAGTCGAGGCACCAGCCCATCGAGAGCGGAGAGCTCTGGTAGACGACCTCCATCGTGTCGATGCGGCCGTGGCAGCTCACGCAGCCGACGCCGCGGTTGACATGCGCGCTGTGGTCGAAGTACGCGAAGTCGGGAAGCTTGTGGACGCGGACCCACTCGACGGGCAGACCCGTCTCGTAGCTCTCCTTGACCTTCGCGAGCTTGGGGCTCTCGGGGCGCACCTGCGTGTGGCAGTTCATGCAGGTCTGCGTCGGAGGCACGCTCGCGTGCGCGGCCTTCTCGACCGAGGTGTGGCAGTAGCGGCAGTCCATGCCGAGTTCACCCGCGTGCAGCGCGTGGCTGAACGGCACGGGTTGCTCGGGCTGGTAGCCGACCTCGAGCGTCTTCGGGCTCAGGCCGTATGCCACGAAAAACACGGCATAGATCGGCGCCACAGCGCCTGCGACGATGACGGTCGGCAGCAAGAGGTTCGACCAGCGGGGGAAGAGAAACCTGCTCATCTCTGAAGGAGCTCCAAGGTCTTGGACTCAGGTCTAGAACTCAGGTCTTGAACTCAAGTATTGAACTCAGGTCTTGATCTGTTGATCGAGAGGCGCGTGATCGACGACAGAGGCCGAAACGGACGCCCAAAAACCAACGAACCAGACTTCGTGCCAAAATTCACGAAGTCCAATCGGCCATCGTAAGCCGACCTGACGACCGCGTCAACGCGCTGCGCCGCCAGTGGCGCCGTTATCGGCAGAGGCCGTCGAGATGCGTGAAGAGCTGGTGTGGATCGCGTCATGTGGTGCCGACGCACAACGATACTGGATCTCGAGATATCGGGCCGAGGTCGAAGAAGGCGACAGAGGTCGCCATGGTTTGTTCTCGGACTTCCATGGGCGCCCTGCCCCACAAGGTTGCAAGGGCATCGGCGACCAACGGCACGAAGCGCGGCTCGTTCGGCCTGAGCGCGCGGTGCGGCTCGGGGGTCATGAAGGGCGCGTCGGTCTCGATCATCACCCGCTCGGGCGGCGCGAGGCGCGCAGCCGCCTGCGTCTCGCGGGAGTTGCGGAAGGTGACGACCCCTGTGAAGCTCACGAACGCGCCGAAGTCGAGAAGGAGCCGCATCTCGCGCTCGCCGCCCGTGAAGCAATGGAAGACGAAGCGCTCGGGCGGAAGGCCAGAGGCGCGGAGAACGGGAACGAGTTCGTCGAACGCCTCGCGGCAATGGAGAACGACGGGCTTGTCGAGGCGCGGGTCCTCGCTGCGCCAGCGGACGATGTGGGCGAGCTGCTCCTCGAGGAGCGG
>JBIKTI010000046.1:0-10903 GCA_044348205.1 Phycisphaerales bacterium
TGTCGCGGCCACGACGCCGCTCGCCCGCTCACGCCGCTCGCGCACGCTCGGAAAGCGCCTCCGCCGCGACCGCGACAGCGAGCGCCTGCGCCGATCGCTCACGGAACTCACCGAGGAAGTGCGCGCGCTCAGGCTGCGTCGCAGCGAGACGGGCGCCGTGCGCGTCGCCGCGATGGGCGTCCAGCTCGTCGCGATCCTCGTCGCGGCGGTCGCGTTCCTGAACCTCGCAGACTTCGAGAGCTTCATGCGCTGGGCCGCAGGCGCGGCGCTCCTCCAGCTCGTCACGGCGACGATCCTCCTCTTCGACCGAAGCTGATGGACGGAGCGCCACCGGCATGAACCCTGCGCTCGTCACGCTTCACGCGAGTTCGCCGCGCGCGCTGGCGGACGCAGCGGTGGCCGCGCTCGTCCGCGCCTGCGCCGAGGAGACGGCGGAGGTGCACGGCGTCGAAACGCCCGAGGTGCGCGTGTACGACGACCGCGTCGAGCTCTCGGGGCCCATTCCCCAGCATGTGCTCGTCGCGATCGCCGCCGAAGTCCGCCGCGCAACGGGCCGCTGGCACGCCGCGAAGTACGGCGCGCCGCTCTGGCAGGGGCAGTAGCGGTCGGCGTCCGCGGAGATGATCCGCGCCCTCGCGCAGCAGATTCACGCCTTCGCGCAGCAGATTCACGCCCTCGCGCAGCAGATCCACGCCCTCGCGCAGCAGACTCACGCGTTCACCGCGCCCCAAAACCGCGGGGCCCTCTCGTCCGCAGACGCGTTCGCTGACCGCGCTGGACCCTACCGGTCGCGCTTCTTGTCTTGTGCGATCAGGGGTGTCCCAGCATCATCGATGCCGAAAAGGGACCAGCCTCACGACCGCCCGCACTCTGGGCACCGCGCAAGCCCCGCAAGCGGGTGCCCGCACGCACGGCACGCGCCACGGCGCGCGCGGGCGGCGTTGCGAATCAAGGGCGGGGCCTTCGCGCAGGCGACGATCACAGCGAACCAGAAGGCGAGATTCCCCAGGAAGCCAGGCCAGAACGGAGAGAGTCCCGCAACATCGAACGGTGCGGCATACTTGCTGATTCGCACGCGCTCCAGGTGCGCCGCGGGCCCCAACGGGCTCGGGTCATCAGATGCAAACGCAGTGAACGGGAAGCCGCAACCCTCCCAGTAGTGGGCGCGGATCGGGCACCTCGACTTCACTCCGTTGTCATGGAGGGTCACTCGGCTGAAGTCCCAGGTCTCGGCCGCATGAGTCCAGCCGCGCTCTCGGCGGCCTTCGAAAGCGTCCCATGTCTCCTCGGGTGGGGCATCGATGGGCGATACCGCAGCGGCATAGGAAGCATGATCGAAGTGCCACTCGCTCCGCGTGCCGATCCTGACCGACCCGGCCGACCACGCGATTCCGACCGTGAGAAGCAGCGCTCCCGTGAACGCGGCCGAGAGCAACGCGACGGCCCGCGGCACACTCCGCGCCCACAACGCCCAGACGCACCAGATCGGAAGGCCGAACAGGACGGCACTCGGAAGAACCCCGCCCCATAGCACCCGCACCTTCACCTGAGTCCCTGGCTTCGCATCAAGAGCTTGGACGAAAGGCACCGCCTCGAGGTCACGAAACTTCCGCTCGGCAGGCCACGGCGACTCGAGCAAGAGCAGATGACGGGGGAATCCCCACAATGATGTGTAGCGCTTCGTCCTCTGTCCGCCTTCCTCGAACTGGAAGTGCAACAGCTCGGCGCGATAGAAGGCCGATCGAGCAGCCATGTAGCTCTTGACGGCCCCGAGATCCTCTTGCTCAAGGTGCCAGAGATACCGCTTGATCACGGCGTCCCGAAACTCCCCTGCCTTCTGCGGAGCGCAGAGTCCCCCGAGCTGATCAAACCACAGGCTTCCCCACAGCGCAGGTGGATCTGGGGTTCCAGCGGACTTCATCACGCAGTCCCTGCATGCCAACTCCGCGAACCAATGCCCAGCCGACCCGCCCGCGAAGAACGCTGTCAGCGAGATCGACATGGACACGGTCAATCCGCCGATTGCAGATGCGAGGGCGGCGATGATGATGGATCGCAGACGCATTGACGCGGGCAGAGTAGCTTCGGGGATCGCTCCGAAATCGATCCAAGACAGCGCCGCACCTTGGCCGACAAGTGATGCGCGGCTGTGGATCGCCGCCGTTCGTCATGACAAGGTCTTCGTGAGGACGTCTGCCCATCCGGCCGGCGCTCAAGGCAAGTGGGGGCAGGGGCCCGGGGGCAGAGCTATCCACCCACCGGGACGCTGCGTCTGATGAGGAGAGCCGCATCCGGGATCTGGATTGTCGGGATTTGCAGGGCAGACAAAGGTGCCGGGGGCCGGCAGGTTGCATCCAGTCGGGCCGACGAAGTAGGTCGTGGACTTCGACTTGATCGTCTCGCTCGTGGTGCCGGTTTCGGTCCAGGTGCATGTCGTGCAGTCGTAGCGAGTCCGCGTTCTTGTACGGGTCCACGTGCAGTTCAGTGTGGTCTCGTACCAGCACAGAATCGCGCAATGGAGAAGTGATGTTTCGGGCAGACCGGTTGTAAGGACCCAGCCCGCCACCGTGCAGCCCGTGCAGGTCGGCCCCGCCGTCGTCCGAGTCCACGGGATGCAGAATCCGCACTCCGCCAAGAGATGCGCCGAGGCGACCGCCTCGAAGTCGGCGCCCCCGCTCGCGCTCGCATCCACGCCGCTCGCCAGCGCGTCGAGCACCACCGCCTGCGGGCATCCGCCCGTCTCGGGTTCGACGGTCGACGGGTCGAGCCCGGGCGCCACGGCCTCGAGCGGGCCCACCCATGCCGTCTTCCAGCCCGCGTCCTCGAGCATCTCGACGATCGGCTCGGGGTCCGCAAGCTCCGCCACCAGCGGCGCCAGCGCGTCTGTCTCGAGCACGCCCTTCACGAGGCGCTCGGGCCCTGCGGCGGCCACCTCCGCCACGGCGACGGGCCATGAGTCGTCGGTCGAATCCGCGAGCGACAGCGCCTCCTTCACCGCGCGGACCGCCTTCGACCGGTCCTGGTCCGTGAACGCCCTCGACTCCCACGACGCCGTGCCGTCGGCCGCCGCGACCTTGCGGTACCAGACCGCGGTGAGGTTCTCGCCCATCGGCGCGCCCTCTCGCAGCGCGAGGAACGACTCGACCTTCCCGTCGAGCAGGGTCGGCACGAGCGTCCACTCGCGGCCTTCCTCGCCGAGGGTGACGCGCACGCCCGAGACGCCGCGCCCGCCGGTCGCGGCATGCGCGGCATCGGCATGGGGCGCGCCCCACGCCACCGCCGCGCCGAGCGCGAGCGCCGCGAGCGAGCCCATTCGTGAATCCCCTGAACCCAGCCCCATCCATTCCGTGAAGGTCGCCATCGTGCCGTCTCCTTCTTCAAGGTGAGCGTGTCCCGCGGCGCCGAGCGAAATGCCGGGCGGCGGGGACTTGGCGAAGGTACTCCCCCCCCCATTTCACTTGTCAAGCGCAAATCACGCTGTTTCTGTGATTTTCTTCCACCCGCACGGAATGACGACGCGCTCGGCAGAATCGCGCCCAGCCTCACGACCGCCCGCACGCGCGGCACGCGCCACGGCGCGCGCGGACGGCGCTGCGCGCAAGGCCATGTGCGACGCAGATCTGCTCGCGCGCGTTCTTCAGATCTGTCGATGCATCACGCGGGGTTCGTGCGTATGCCTGCACCGCACGGAGGATCTCGATACCCACAAGGCTGCTGACACGCGCCCCGCGCCCCTCGGATGGCGGCCACTCGATCGCGCCGTTGAACGGCTGCAGCCGCCGGCAAGCGCCTCCGCCCGCGCGCTGCGCTTTCCGTATCATCGGCGCCATGCAGCCCGACGCGGCTTCCTCTGCAGATCCGACGCCCCTCCTGTGGGCGGTGCTGCCTGTCGCCGCGTACCTCGTGGGCAGCTTCCCGACCGCGCATCTCCTGGCGCGCACGCGCGGGGTCGATCTCGGCTCGGTCGGAAGCAAGAACTACGGCGCCACCAATCTCGGCCGCACACTCGGCCGCCCGTGGGGAGTCCTCTGCTTCGCGCTCGACTCCCTGAAGGGCGCGCTTCCTGTGCTCGCGGCGGGGTGGCTCCTCGGCGCGCTCGGCACGCCCGCGGGCGGCATCTCGACCGAGACCGCGTGGTGCTGGCTTGCGGTCGCGTTTGCCGCGATCCTCGGGCACACGCTCTCACCGTGGATCGGCTTCAAAGGCGGCAAGGGCGTCGCCACGGGCTTCGGCGCGCTCGCCGCGATGTGGCCCGTGCTCACGCTGCCTGCGGGGCTTGCCATCGTCCTCTGGGCCGCGATCCTCGCGATTTCCCGCATCATCAGCCTCGCGTCGATGGTCGCCGCGATCTCGATCCCCTGCTCTGTGCTGGTCGCGGCGCTGGCGGCGAACGGCCTCGCAGGCGTGCGCGCGTCTGTGCCGTTTCTCGCGGCGACGGGTGTGATCGCCGCGTTCGTGGTGTGGAAGCACCGCGCGAACATCGCGCGGATGCGCGCGGGCACGGAGCCAACGGTCGGACGCAAGAACGACGACGCGAAGACCGCCGCTGCGGCCGCGGGCGCAACGCCTGAAGCCGAGACGAAGTGAGACCCCCGTGAGCCACGACCAAAGCCAACACGACGGCTACCGCTCCCCGCTCGAGACGCGCAACGCAAGCCGCGAGATGCGCGCCCTCTGGAGCGAGCGCCGCAAGTTCGGGCTCTGGCGCCGCATCTGGCTCGCGCTCGCCGAAAGCCAGCACGAGCTCGGCATGCCCGTCACGCGCGCGCAGGTCGACGCGATCCGCGCGCACCTCGACGACATCGACTTCGCAGCCGCCGCCGCGCACGAGTCGCGCTTGCGTCACGATGTGATGGCGCATGTCCACACCCTCGGCGACGCGGCGCCCGAGGCGCGCGCCATCATCCACTTCGGCGCCACGAGCCAGGATGTCGTCTGCAACGCAGACACGCTCCTCCTCCGCGACGCGCTTGATCTCATCGCAGGCAAGCTCGCGCGCGCAATCGACCGCCTCGCGTCGTTCGCGGCGAAGCACCGCGCGCTGCCGACGCTCGGCTTCACGCATTTCCAGCCCGCGCAGCCGACCACCGTCGGCAAGCGCGCCACGCTCTGGGCGCAGGACTTCGCCATCGCGCTCGAGACCGTCGAGTTCGCGCGCGGCGCGCTGCGCCTGCGCGGCCTCCGCGGCGCGACGGGCACGCAGGCGTCGTACCTCGGCCTTCTCGACGGAAACGGCGCGAAGGTCGACGACCTCGAGCAGCGCTTCGCGGCCAAGCTCGGCTGGCCGAAGGACCGCATGCTCAGCGTGTGCGGGCAGACCTATCCGCGCCTCGTCGACGCGCAGGTCGTCGCGGCGCTCGCCGTCGCAGCGAGCGCCATCCACAAGTGCGCCACAGACATCCGCCTCCTTGCGAACAGGAAGGAGGTCGAGGAACCGTTCGAGAAGGACCAGATCGGTTCGTCCGCGATGGCCTACAAGCGCAACCCGATGCGCTGCGAGCGCGCCTGCGGCCTCGCCCGCTTTGTGATGGGCCTCGTGAACGACCCGCTCCAGACGCACGCGACGCAGTGGCTCGAGCGCACGCTCGACGACAGCTCGAACCGCCGCCTCGTGCTGCCCGAGGCATTCCTCGCGCTCGACGGCGCGCTCGACATCATGGCGAATGTGGCCGAGGGCCTCGTGGTGTGGGAAGCGACCGTCGCCGCGAACCTTGCAGCCGAACTCCCGTTCATGGCGAGCGAGAACATCATGCTCGAGGCCACGCGCGCGGGCGCAGACCGCCAGGAAGCGCACGAGCAGATCCGCGTCCACTCGATGGCCGCCGCCGAGGAAGTGAAGAGGCACGGCAAGCCCAACGATCTCATCGCGCGGCTCCGCAGCGACCCGTTCTTCGCGAAGGTCGACCTCGACGGCGCGCTCGACCCAAGCCGCTTCGTGGGCCGCGCGCCCGAGCAGGTCGACCGCTTCATCGCGACCGTGGTCGAACCGATCCGCGCGCGCCACACGGCGGCGCTCGCGACGAACGCCGAACTCCGCGTCTGAGCGACCACGCCATGCCCATCCCACGACTCACCCTCGACCGCGCCGCGCTCCTCGTGATCGATGTGCAGGAGCGGCTCCTGCCCACGATCTTCGACGGCGACCGCGTGGTCGCGAACTGCGCCGCGGCGCTCAAGCTCGCGGAGGCGCTCGCGATTCCCGCGATCGTGACCGAGCAATACACGAAGGGTCTCGGCCACAGCGCGCCCGCGATCCGCGAAGCCGCGGGGACGCGTGCGCCGATCATCGAGAAGACCCGCTTCAGCGCGCTCACGCCAGAGGTCGACGCCTTCCTGTCCTCGCGGCGCGCGGAAGACATCCTGATCGCGGGGGTCGAGGCGCATGTGTGCGTGGCGCAGACGGTGCTCGACCTCCTCGCGAGCGGCCGCCAGCCGTACCTCCTGACCGACGCGATCTCGGCGGGTGCACCCGACCAGATCGCCCCCGCACTCCGACGCCTCGAGCGGGCGGGGGCCGTGCCTACGGGCGTCCTGGCGGCGGGATACGAACTGCTCGCCGACGCCGCGAATCCGCAATTCAAGGCGGTTCTGGGGGTCGTGAAGACACTTCGCGCCCCTTTGCCGCTACCCTAGCGCCCGCACTCGACCCCTTCCTCGGGGTTCGGCCCGCGTCGGTCCGCCCCCCTTCCCAAGCGACAGGAGAACACGATGGAACTCTACGAAAGGCTCTGCGCCCTCGTCCGCGAAGTCGAGGACGACATGAAGAAGGCCAACGGTGGCAACAAGGCCGCCGGAACCCGCGTCCGCAAGGCCATGCAGGAAATCAAGGAGACCGCGCAGGAGATCCGCGCGAAGGTTCTCGACATGCGCGGCACGGAGGAAGGCGAGGCCTGAGCCTCGCCCGTCTCTTGTGGCAAGCCATCCACTGATCGATCTCTCCACGATCGACCTTTCCCAGACAGTCTGCGACAGCGCAGGACTCGACGCGTTTCTGCCCCAGACAGGGCCGATGCGTCAGGTTGATCGCATCGTCTGGGCGAACGAGATCTACAAGAAGTGCGTCGCCGTCAAGGAAGTCCGCGGCGACGAGTTCTGGTGCGAGCACCACATCAAGGGCCGCCCGCTCTACCCGGGTGTCCTCATGATCGAGTCGGTTGCGCAGGCCGCGAGCTGGCTCTTCCGCAAGCAGTGGCCCGCGCTCGGCTTCCTCGGGTTCCTGCGCTGCGACGACACCTGCTTCCGCGGACAGGTCGTTCCTGGCGACACCTTCGTGATCCTCGTCGAGGAGATCGACGCGAGCCCCCGCCGCTTCATCTCGAAGACGCAGGGGCTCGTGCGCGGGAAGCTCGTCTTCGAGGCCAAGATCACGGGCATGGCGATCTGATTCTCGCCATCCGCGCGGTGCGCGAACGCCATGCTTCCGCCGCTTCGTTTCGAACCAATCCTGAAGCCCCGCGCCTGGGGCGGTGGTCGCCTGCCGCTCGGTGCCGACCCGACCCGCTTGGCCGTGGCCGCGCAGCCATCGTCGAACCCAATCGGCGAATCGTGGGAGATCGCGGACCTCGACGACGCTCCGCGCGGCGACGCCACTTCGATCGTGGCCGAGGGCCCGCTCGCGGGCTGGTCGCTTCATGAACTGCGCCTCGCGCACGGCGATGAGCTCCTCGGCATCGCCTCGCGCGGTGCGCGTGGCGCGTTTCCCCTCCTCGTGAAGTACCTCGACGCGCGCGAGAACCTCTCCGTGCAAGTCCACCCGAGCCCCGCCTACGCCCGCGCGCATCCGAAGGCGCACCTCAAGACAGAGGCGTGGGTGGTCGTGGACGCAGCGCCGCATGCGCGCGTCTATCGGGGACTCCGCGCATCGACAACGCCCGAGGAGTTCTCGCGGGCGCTCGCCACGGGCACGGTGCTCGACCATCTCGAGGTCTTCGAGGTCGCGCGCGGCGACTGCGTCTATCTCCCGAGCGGCACCTGCCATGCCCTCGGCGCGGGCCTCCTCGTCGCGGAGGTGCAGACCCCGAGCGACACCACCTTCCGCGTGTGGGACTGGAACCGCGACGACCCGTCGCGGCCGCTCCACCTCGACGAGGCGCGCGCGTCGATCCTCTTCGGCGGCGCACAGTCGGACGGCGTGAAGGGCGTGGTCCGCGCGACCGACGCCGAGGCCCTCTCGGCCGCTGGCGTCACGACCCGCCTCCTCTGCCGCGCACCCGCATTTCGCCTCGAGTGGATGGAGACGGCAGAGGGCGCGGCGATCTCAATCGAGGCGACAGGTGTTCCCGAGGTCTGGATGACACTCGACGGCGCAGTGCGTTGGCGAACGGCGTCGGGAGAACTGCTCGCCAACCGCGGCGCGACGGTCCTTCGACCCGCCGCCGTCGAGGCGGGCGAGGTCGTTCTCGCCCCCGAGACCACCGTCCTGCGGGCGTTCTGCCCAAGTCCGCTCGACCGGGCGACCTGAGGCGGGTGCAGCCGCGCTACCGTGGCCCGTCTGGATCGGACGGTTTGGAATGAACCCGACGCGCGGGGCGTCCCTCCCGCGCCGCCTCAGATCCCCGAGGCTGCAGGAGCGACGAACCCGATGGGCCAACCGTTCTCAGAGCGTGTCCTCAAGCACTGGATCGAGCGCCTCACCCCGGGCCTCGTCCAGTTGTCGTTCGGCATCTGCCACGACCGCCATCGCGCCGAGGAGATCGTGCAGGAGGCGTTCGTGCGCCTCTGGAAGTCGCCGCCCGACGCGGGCGAAGTGGCGATCTCGAGCTGGATGCGCGCGACGGTCACGAATCTGTCGATCAGCCTCATCCGCCGCAAGAAGCGCACTTGGACGCTCATCGACGAATCGGGCACCGCGCGCGACCTCCGTGCGGAGCGCCCGGGCACGGAACTCGAGCGCCGCGAGAGCCTCGCGCGCGTCGGCGCCGCCCTCGAGCGGCTCGACCCCGACAAGCGCGCGATGATCATGCTCCGTGTGAACGAAGGCCTCTCCTACGAGGCGATCGCGACGCATCTCGGCGTGCCTGTCGGAACAGTGATGAGCAGGCTCAACAGGGCGCGGCTCGCGCTCCTCGGCGAGCTTCGCGGCGATGAAGGCGATGGCGGCGATGCGCGCGGCGGGAACGACGCGGACCGCGAGCGCGCACGCGTTCGCCCCAGCGACTTCAACATCGACGACTACCGCGAGCGGCCTCGGTCCGCCGCACGCGGATGACGCACCACACCGTGGAGGGCGGAAGAGAAAGGAACACACCATGCAGACGACCCCGACTGGACAAGCGAACGAGCCCACTGCCTGCGAACTTGCGAAGGCTGCGCTCTCGGCCTATCTCGACGACGAGCTGCCGCGCGAGGAGCGGCTGAAGATCGACGCGCATCTCGTCGGCTGCGGCGGATGCAGAGGGCTCGTCGAGCGCGCGGAAGCGCTCGACAACGACCTCCGCGAGCGCTTTGCGACCGATGAGGCCGCCGCCGCGGACGCGCTTCGCGACGAGGGCGTCTCGGTGGCGTCGATCGAGGCGGGCGTCCTCGCAGCGATCCGCCCGCAGGGCGCGGGCGCTGCACGCTGGTGGCCCCGCGTCGCGGCCGCAGCCGTCGTCGTCGCGACCATCGGCGGAAGCCTCGCGGTCTGGAATGCGCGCGAGACGCCAGAGTCGCTTCGCCCTGCGGCTCCTGGAGACTTCGGCGGATCGTTCGCGGGTGCGCCGATCCGCGTGGCGCCACCCGCAGCGCCGTCAGGTGCAAGCGTGCGCCTGGCGTCGCTCTCCGTCGACGATCGTCAGGCGCTCTACGCGACGAGCCTGATCCTCGACAACGCGCGACGCACTGCGTTCGTCGACGAAGCACGCCGCGTGGAGCTTCGCGAGACCGTGCGGTACGACGAGCTTGTCGGCAGGCTCGATGCGCTTCTGCCGAAGCTCGCCGCCGAAGAGCGCGAGACCGTCGCGCTTGCGCGGGACCTCACGGAGCGCCTCGTCGATGCCGCCGACGACCCGCGCAAGTGGGTGGACCTGCAGCAGCAGGTCGAGGCGCGCGGGCTCGCGCCATCGATCGAGATCCTGAGCAGCGCGCGCTGACGCCCCGAACCCACGCACGCCACGCACTTCGCGGACGCATTCGCGGCAACTCTTGCGCCGATCGGGAGCGTTCGCAGCCATCTCTTCGCCCTCGGCGCGCCGTCCCGCAAAACGAATCGACGCCCCCGTATATTCCCCCTTGCGAATGGACTCGCTCGGACCGATCTCGTTCCAACTGCACGCGCAGCGCGCCGCCGAGGCCTACGGAGCCCGCCGCGCCGCGGCGCGTCCTGCATCCTCTGTTTCGCCCGTGACCCCCGCCTCTTCCGCCCCGCGGGTCGGGGGCGATGGTTTCGCGCCCACACGGGGCGCGGCGGCTGCGCGCGGCTCTGTCTCGGCGGATGGTCGCATCGAGGCGCCTGTCGCCCGCCCCGCCACACGCGATGAGCGCGCTGCGCTCGTTGCGCGCAAGCCCACCTCCGAGCGGAGCGTGGGTGGTGTGCCGGCCTCCGTCGAGGAGGTCGCGAAGCTCGTCGCGGGCGCTGTCGACTCGCCTGTCTCGCGCGGCCAAGGCTTCGATTCCGCCTCGCCGACCCAGTCAGGCACCCAGCGCGCCACCCCCGCGGGCAACTTCGCGCTCTACACCCGTGCAGCGGATCGCCTCGAGGTCGCGACCTCTGTTGCGCTCGGCCGCACCTTCGACGCGCGCGGCTGACGGAAATCGTTTCGCTGGCGAGAGATATGGCGTACCAGCGCCGTCGGGGGCTGAGCATCTGCGCCTTGCGCCGTGCGCCGCAGATGGCGCGCCCCGCCGCCCCAAAACCCTTTGCAGATTCTTCGCCCCGCGGGTATCTTCTCCGTCCCTCTGTGAAATCCGTCACGAACTCCGCGAG
>JBIKTI010000330.1:0-3652 GCA_044348205.1 Phycisphaerales bacterium
GCGGCTTCTCGGCACGTGCCACTCGGGTGCCTGGCGTGCCTAGCAGGTGCCAGGCACAGCATCCGGAAATGGGGACCGCGCCGCTGCTGCGTTCCTTTCCGTGTAACCCATCCAGTCGAGCGGTCGTTGTCAGCGCCGCCGACGGCTTACGCCTAACGCGAGTCCGACCAGCGCGCATGTGGCTGGCATGGGGATGGCGTTCGTCGGCACCCACAGCGACTCAGTGACAAAAAACCCAGAGCCTTGGAAACTGATGTAGTCGAACTCGACATCGGTCGTGAAGGCCATCAACTTCGAGTAAGCGGTCGTACCGCCCCCGGGCAGGCCGTAGCTGGGGATGTTGCTGATCGAGTAGGTCTTGAAGCCGAGGTACTGGCCATCTCGATAGAGGGAGGCCTGGACAAAGCCACTGGCCGCAGCGCCCCGGATCCAGAATGCCATGCCCGTGATCGGGGCGATGAAACGCAGGTTGTCGTAGCGGGTCACGAGCCCCGATTGAAAGCCCAGCGAGGAATGGACCCACGCACTGTCGGGCGACATTCCGACCTGCGAGTACGGCAGCCCCGGAAACGGGCCTTCGCCGCTCGCTCCATAGAACTGTCCTGCTCCAAGCACACCAAAGCCACCGTACTGATCCGTGAAACTGCCGAACCCGTCGGAAACTGGGAGCCCAATGGGCTCGAAGTCGAAAGTACACTCGTTCGCGCCATTCACGGCCGTCGCCCACGACGAAAGGTCGGAATGGACTGTCCAGTTGAAGGCCGCGTCTGCGGCCTGCACGGCGGCGAGCGCGATAGAAACAGACAGCGCAATGTTAGTTCGTGGCACGGCGAATTGCCTCCATTGTCTCACTGATGAGCTGGCCGCGAGCTTGCAACTCGCCGAGCGGCGCGTTGACTGCGGAACCGATAAACGCGTCGACGCATCCCTCGCCGCAGATCGAAAGTGCAAGCTCAAGCCGTTCCATCGGGGCGGGCTCGTCCGTGCAGCAGAAGGACTCCAGCCCTGTGACGTTGCCGATTGTCCAGTCATTCAGCAGTTCGGCAAGATCCTGTGGTCCGACGCTGCCATTTGCATCGACGTCCTCAGCCAAAGGGCTGCACGGATCAGACAACAAACCCCACGTGTTCAGAAGGCTCGCGAGGTCGAGCGAGTTCACGACAAGATCGGCGTTGATGTCGGACATGCGAGTCGCGACAAACACGCGATGTGATGGCTGCTGGGAGACACCAACGAATAGACCTGACTCGCTTGCGTCGTAGGCGGCAAGAGCGCTCCAGTTCTCGCACTGTGGGGACCAAACACGCGGATTCGCGGAGTCAAGGTCTTGAACAACAGTTGGCGCGAGGCCAAATTCTGCATGCCAAGATCCGTCGCACTCATCCCAGATCACAGCGGAAGTGAACGACTGATGAATTCCAGGTGTTGAAGCGATTGTGGCCGCGCCCGCAACGCGCGTACCCCCTCCGAGATTGCGACGGACACCGAGTGCAACGGACGAGTCACTCCCGACCGACATCGGCACAAACTGCTGGAGATCACGGCTTGTTGGGCTCCAGGTCAGATTCTCACAGATGACGGCACGCTGAGCACACTGGGGATCCGAGTCGGCCTCGAGTGCGCGTCCAACAACGGTGTTGGCGTCACGCGCTCGAATGGCTTCAGCGGATGGCACAGAGGCCCCAGTGACATGTTGGACGAGCATGTTCGGCGGATCCCATCGAAATGCCCGCGACGCTGAGAATTGACACGGTCCCGACAGGACGACAGAGCATGAGGACGGTATCTCGTAGTGTCCGACTCCCCAAATCGATGAGCCGTCACACGCGAATCCAAACAGGGATTCACGGAATATGGTCGCCGATCCCTCGAGCAACTGGTCGGGCAAGGTCGCGCCTGCGAGCGCGATGCTGTCCCCGACGAACGCACGCGCGACAGACGAGCTTGAACTGCCGCCAGGCCCACCTCCTGAACCCTCGCATGTGGCCGTTGTCATCCCCGCGACCGTTACGCCCGCAGCGCGGTCGATGCCAAATGCAGCCGACGCCGCGCTCGGCGGCGGCGAAATGGCAAACGCCGCTACAGGTGTTCCCACCGAAGTCAAGTCCCACCTCACGGCAGAGTCGGCTGAAACTCCAACTGCAAGACCGGAGTCAGACAGATCGCAGGCTGCGGATTCGATTGGGGCTTCCGCCGTCTCGCCGAGCCCGGGAAGTCGTGAAACTCCAGCTGGAATCGCGTATCCCGATAGTGTCCGCGGTGCCCAGGCCCACGCGACCTCCGAAGTAGACCCCCCACCTGCTGGTGCAACCTCTACGCTCCCCACGACGACTCCGTCTGCATTCAACGACAGGCGGCGGGAACCGGCGTCTCCACTCCAGCCCGTCGGAAGATAGAGCCGCGGGCCGAGTGGACTCAGATCGAGCAAAACGGCCTTCCATCGCCGGCAGTTCCCGGAGATCCCGTCCACCGCGAGCGCGTTGGGTGCCGCAGCATTCGTTGACAAGAGTGCGATGACGGAGACCGTTGCGGGCGACAAAGAGACCCCAGGTGTCATGCTTGATTTGATCGATCCACCCATCCGATTCCTCCGCGCATAGCTGCGAATCCGGGAAATCCGACCGCAAGCGCTATCCGATCAAGGCCTGGAATCCAGAAATTAGCAGACACAGGAGAATTGGCAAGACCTCAATCCCCTTTTTGCGTTTAAACACTACATGGTGGTGAGAAAGTCGCAAAGAGGCCGCAAAACGAGGGCCTGCATCGCGAGATCATTGCGGACTGACGGCTTTCACCGACCGATGTCAATTTGCCGCCGATCAAGGTAATGCTCATCAGAGCCCAGGCCGCCTCCGACTGGATCCAGACGGGACTTGTTGAAGCAGCCATGTATAGCCCTGACCAAGTCATCAGTTCATTGCGTCAGGTTTCAGGGAGTTGGGGATGTTGTCTGCCGCTGTACCTCGGCGCCAATATCCGCGAAGATGTGGCGTATGTCCGCCCGATTCCTCTCATCGCTCTTTCGCATTGCGTTCGTCGTGGCTGCCATCGACTTGGCCGCCTGCGCGACGACTCAGACTGACATGATTGAGCCCGCGCGCGACGCCGCGGCCGCGCGCGCGTTCGCTGAACTCGCCACGCACGATGTCGCGTGGACGGCGCCTGGCGGCGACGAAGCGGGGTCGATGCCGATCGGAAACGGCACCTTCGGCGCGAATGTCTGGTTCGACGCGAAGGGCGACCTGCTTGTGCTCCTCTCGCACACCGACGCGTTCAGCGAGATCGAGCGCCTGCTCAAGCTCGGCCGTGTGCGCGTTTCGTGCGACCCGCCGCTCTCGGTCGCGCCGTTCGCGCAGCGCATGCGTTTCGCGGACGGCATGATCGAGGTCGACGCGGGCGCGGGTGACGACCGCGCGACCGTGCGCGTGTGGATCGACAGCGCGAGCGAGGTGCTGCATGCGACGGTCGAGAGCGCGCGTCCGCGCACGGTCACCGCGACGCTCGAGAACTGGCGCGACGCAGCGCGCACGCTCGAAGGCGGCGAGCGCAACAGCTCGTGGGTGATGCGCGACGCGCCTGCGTCGATCGCGCTCACGGAGTCGGCCGACATCGTGGTACCGGCCGAGGATTCACTTGGGGAATCGCCCGACGC
>JBIKTI010000548.1:0-9944 GCA_044348205.1 Phycisphaerales bacterium
TCCGCCGAGGTTCAAGACATCGTTGATGCAGCCCTCGCCAAGCTGCCGCAGCCAGAGCCTGTCGTTGCTCCTCTGGGATGGCAGAAACTCACTGGGGCGACTGCATTTGGCGTGACAGTCAACGCATTTGCCAGAGCCTTCGGTGGGTCGATCCACATTCGCGGCACATACACTGCCCAGTTTGGCTTTCTCCCGGCCCAGAAGATTGCCGACCTGCCAGCCGGTGTGCCGCGCCCTGCCTTTGACTACACGGTGTTGGTCTTTGGAAACGAGGACGGATCAACGGCTCCGCTTCCCGGCAAGTTGATCATCAAGACCAACGGCGAGTTGGCTCTGGACGCGCCGAACTGCAACACGGTCGTCTTCGACGGCATTTCAATCCCGGTGGAATAATGGCAGACGCCATCAAACTAAGCGTATGGGACGGCAGCAAGTGGACGCCCGTTGCTGTTGGCGGCGGCGGCGCGGCCCACGACCTGCACATCGTGTCGGACGTTGAGCCGCCTCCCCCGGCGGAGATTGGCACGCTGTGGATCGATCCCACCGGCACCCCAGCTGGTGGTGCTGTCGGTTCGTTCGATGCGTCCACCCCGATCACCTACGACTCGCCGGAGATTGTGTCGCAGACGAACGGCGATCCAATCGGCCTGTCTCCAGACGGCCTGACGTTCCACCAGCCGCTCATCGTTGCGGCCATCCCCGTGGTTGTGAACGGCAAGCGATATCTCCTTCCACTCTGCGAGGAGTAAGTGATGCCCGCACCAGAGCGAACCCCTCCCGCACAGCCGTACCCCCTTGCGATCAACCCGCTTCGGGGCATCGTGGGCTACTACTCCGCGGAAGAGACTGATGCCCTGCTGGCCGATATCCCGTCGGGCGGCGCGGGCGACCTCTCCGGGTACGCCAAGTCCGAAGACCTGCCCGCTGTCTATGAGCAGGCTGCGGAGCCTGTTGGCAAGGACGGCGACCTGTGGCTTGGCCCGGAGGTCGTTCCCGATGCCGCCCCCGTCACGCAGCCGTCGGTTGAAGTCCAGCCGCAAGCGAAGTCGATGACCGAGCCAGAGGTTCGGGAGATCGTCCGCACAATGATCGCTGGTGGGAAAACTCCACCACCCGACTTCGATTGGACGCCTCTCGTGTCCCGGCAGGGGTCGGGCGTGATCGAAGCCAAGCAAACCAACGGTGTCCTCCTTCTCAGAGGCGAACTGGTTTTCACCTACTCGTCCCCCGGCACCTACACGACCGTCCGCACTCTCCCCGCCAGCTTGCCGAAGCCGCTGGTGGATTGCAGCGCGGTGGTCACCGGCAAGGAAAACAAAGTCGCCTTCCGGTTTGTGTCGGTCACCCTGACCACTTCTGGTGACCTCAACGTGGTGGCGAGTGGCGGCAAGTTCACTCATGTCACATTCGACGGGATGATCGCCTATGTGTGCTAAACAGCTTTACGTCAAGTCAAACGGTCAGTGGGTTGCTGCTCTTGGCGGCGGCTCTGCGGACACTGCTGGACTCGCGACAGAGCAGTTCGTCACCGACGCTATTGCGGCCATCCCGGCAACGGACCTGACGGGTCTGGCTACCCTCACTGACTTGAACGACGCTCTGGCTACGATCCCAGAGTCTGCCATTACCCTCCATGAGGGTGCGGTCCCTGACGCTGGGGCCGAAACGCCCAGCGCGCTGGACGATGCCTTTTCTGTTCTGTCTGACGGCCTGCACTACTTCAAGGGCGTTGGCACCCTTGTGTCCATCACACGGCAGCAATACCAGACCACGATCACGCTCACCGGCCAATTGAGTTCCTTCGCCAAGATCGTCAAGTCGGAAGCGGGTCTGCCCACTCCCCAAAATCCGTCCATGATCGTCATGCAGACGGCTGAAGGCCAATGGCTCAAGCTGACCAGCGATGAGTTGAACAAGCCTTTCGGCAATCCTCAGAGGGTGGACATCTTCGCCCTGACCGGCGGCGGGGCTGACCTGACCAACTACTACGACAAGCCGGAAGCCGATGATCGATACGCCCAGAAGGTAGACAACACGCAGAACTTCGTTGCCAACGCTGTGCTGGCGAAGGGCTACGCATTCGGTGACGCCGTAGGCCCAAACAATCCCGGCTTGGTCTACACCGATACCGGCGAAGGCTACGGCCCCCGCTTGGTGCTTGATACACCGGCTGGCGTGGAACTCATCCCGTATCAGTCAGACTTTGAGCCGATCAAGGAGCGTCTGGCTACGCTGGAGAGCAAGACCGCTCCGACCGTTGACCTGTCCCCCTACATCACTCAGGTCGATGCCGACGCACGTTATGGTGCCCGCACCGCAGAAGCCGTGTCCCTCTTGCAGGGACAGCTTCAATCAGTCTTCGATAGCGTTTACACCCGCCCGGAAGCCGACGACAGATACGCGGAGCGGGCAAAGACCTACACAAAGACCGAGTGCGACGGCAAGTTCCTGACGCTTGTGGATATTGATCAGTTCGCTTACCGGGCTGACGTTTACACGCAGAAACAGACCGATGACCGCTTCATGCGGATCGACCAAGCCTTCAGCAAGGCTGACTTCGACAACCAGATGGCGCTGCTTCTGTATTCACGCAAGCAGGTCGATGACAAGCTGGCGGCGATCAGTCCGCTTGGCTCACCGTCGATCAACAATCCGGCTCTGGCCGAGTTCAAGAAGTCGGTGTTGGACGAGGTGAAGCTGATGCTTGTAGGTGGTACGAAAATGCCACCGCCCGACATTGATTGGACATGGATGGTGCGCATGGATGGGGCGAGGGAGTCTGTCTCTACCGAGATTCAAGCGAGGATGATCGGTGGTTTCATTGAACTCAAGGGCACCCTGTCATTCGGCGCTGGCAGCGGCGCGTGGGTGCCGCTGCGACTGCCGCCACAGTTTCCGCTGGCGGAACTCGAAGCCAGCTATCCGCTTGCCATGCGGCTCGTTGGGAGTGCCGTTACCTACGGCTACTGCTCCGTTAGCAATAAAAACCGCGACATTTCATGCAGCCCCGGCGCACGATCAAGCGAGGCGACATTCTCTGGCATTCGATGGAAGGCGGCTTACTGACATGGCACTGGCATACTACTGGACGGGCACGAAGTGGGAAGAACTCTCCTCCGGCGGCAGCACGCCCGGTCCCGCGGGTCCAGCTGGCCCAGCTGGCAAGGACGGGAAGGACGGCGCGGATGGAGCGCCGGGCCGCGACGGGGTCGATGGTGCGCCCGGTGCCCCGGGGCGTGACGGCGTGGATGGCGATGACGGAGCGCCGGGCAGGGACGGCGTGGACGGAGCAGCTGGCCGCGACGGTGTTGACGGGGACGACGGCAAGGATGGTGCCGCCGGAGCCAAGGGCGACAAAGGCGATCCCGGCCCGACCGTTGTTTCAGCCGACGCGGGGAACTTCGCCAAGCTGGGGACCGACGGCCACCTGATCGTCAAGCAGTCCGAACTGGACGACCGCTACGTCCTCGTCGCTGGCGACACCATGACGGGTCCGCTGGTGGTGACGGCGGCTCCGGGCAAGGAGGCCGACTGCCTCACGCTCCTGACCGACAGCGGCGACTTGCTGTACATCGGGGCCACCGAGAACCCCGGAACGCTAGGGGCCGATGTTGTCATCTCCACGATCAACGGCGGCGTCCGCAGCACCCTCATCACTGGCACTGCCGCAGGGCAGCTTGTTCTTGGCGAGGACAGAGGGGAGCGGCTGGGGCGAGTGTTTGTGGACGAATCGCGGTACGGTTCCGCGTATTACGCGCGCACACAGTTCCAACTGCCAGCGGGCTTGTTTGTCCTGCCGGATGCCACATCTTCCCCGGGCATCAGCAATTTTTTTGCAGTGGCGTATCCGACCGTGCCGGTCGCGTCCGCTACCTCCGCAACTTCGGTCAGCGGTTTCTCCGCAATTTGCCTGCGAAATGCCGTGGCGGGCGATGCTGGTTCCATGTCAACAAACATAAACGGCATCGGGGTTCGTTACGGCCATAGCAACACCGACGCCGCTTTCACCGGCTCAACGGTCAGCGTCTGTGGCATCCAGTTGCAGGGGGAAGTCCGAACCGGCACGGTCACGAACTACAGCGACATCCTGATTGCTACGACGGCAACCGGCGGGACGATCACCAACCCGCGCAACGCAATCCTGCAAGTAGACCCGGCTTCCCGCAGCGTGTTCTTGGGGCGGATGGGCATTGGGCAATACCCAAGTGCAACGCGGGCGTTGGACGTTACCGGCGACGTTCAGTTCATTGGCAATTTCACGGTCACCACTGGCACGACGGTCAGGTTCCCGGCCCGCACGGTCAACTCCGACTGCCTTGGGCCGCTCACCCTTGCCATCCGCAACACAGACACGACCATTGCCCTGACCGATGCCAGCCGGGCAATCCTCAACGCTAACACCACGGCGGGCACGACCACCTATACGCTGCCCGACAACACCGCCGCCCCGATACCGCTTGGGTCCGTCTTCCGAATCTACGACGTTTCGCGGCTGGGCACGACCGTCCTACAAGCCGCCCCGGGTGTTCAGCTTTTCTGGAGGACGGCCACCGGGACGCAAGCTGGCGGCGCGGCGGCAGCCCTGACGCTTCCCGGCGAAATCAACTTTGTTGAACTCATCAAGACCGGCGCGAACAACTGGTACGCATTCGGCAACACGTTCTAGGAGTGAGTCATGGCCGACGAGAAAGAAAACGCTTGGGCGGATGAAATCCCCGATCCCGCCATCGCTGACGCGGAGTGGGAAGCAAAGATCGCCAAGGACAAAGCCGAGGCCGACGCCGAAATGGCTCGCATGAACGCTTGGCTCAAAGAGCAGGAAAAGAACAACTACGGGATGCCGACTCCATGAGTATCTACACCGTCACCGCGCACGACGCACTGGACTACCTCCTGCAATCGACCGGCGGCGGCGCGCAGGATCAGGAGCATCGTGTGCTTCGCTCTGCGATTCACCACAGCTACCGGGATGTGACCCACGCCAAGAGTTGGCTGTGGTTCGTCACCGAGTCGTCCGTCACCATCGTTGCGGACAAGAACACCTACCTGCTGCCGGTGGATTGCGTGGACATCGACGCGCTCACGCTCCCCGACCGCACCACAGTGACCTCCTACATCACGCCGACCGAGTGGGTGCGGCTGGAGCAGAACCGGCTCACTTTGGGAGAGCCGGTTTACTGGACGGTTATGAAAGCGACGGACCCCAAGGCTTACGACCGCTGGGAACTGCGCATCGCTGGCAAGCTGCCAGCTGGCACCGAACTGCGGTACACCTACCGCCGCCGCCCCAAGCCGCTGACGCTGATGGGTCAGGAGACGCAGTGCCGCACGGGCTACGCTGACGTTGCTGGCACCGATGTGACGGGAAAGAACACCGCATTCCCTGTCCGCAGCGTGGGTGCGATCTTCCGCGTTGGCACCCCGGCGAACTACCCCGAGCCGCTGTCGGGCATGTACCCCTACACGGCGCAGAGCAAGATCGTCGAGCGGGCCGACGGAAACGGACTGACGCTCGAAGACGACATCGGCACGTTCACCGACTGCCGCTACGTCATCTCCGACCATCTCGACGTTAGCCCCAACATGTACACGGCGCTGCTCACCGGGGCGGAGTTGTGGCTGGCCCGGTTGCAGGGGAAGAACATCGAGGGTGCGGTCGGGCTGTACCAGCGCGACCTCAAGCTGGCGATGGAGCAGGACGTAGTCGCGCCCGTGTCTGGCCGACGCGCTCCATACGACCGCGTGCCCGACGCGACGAGTGCCACCTACGCCGGATCGTACTCGTCGCTTGGACCGGACCAAGGAGCGTAATCAATGCTCCGCATCGCCAACTGGGGCGGCTTGCTCCCAAGCGTAAGCCCCTACTCAATGCCTCCCGGGGGAGCGCAGGAGCAGGTGAACTTCACGCTCGAAATCCCCGGCCAGCTGACGAGCCGGTCTGGCATGGCCCCGGTTACGTTCGCGCAAGGCACTCCCCCAGCTGCCACCATCGAGCAAATCTTTCCGGTCACGGGTCGCTACGGCGAGCCAAGCCGGGCGCTGATGATCGATTCGGCGGGCGGCATCCACTTCCTCTCCGGCGCAGGAACATGACATGCTCGTCCGCACACTGCCGACCAGTACACCGGCCACGGTAGCCGTTGGCGCGCACGGCTACGGCTACATCTTCACGGGCAACGGCAACAAGCCGCAGCGCGTCGATCTGACGGACGGCACCTGCGTGGACATGGGCATCCCTGCCCCGTCGGACCCGCCGTCCGTCACCCCAACCGGCGATCCGAAGCTGTATGTGGCGCGGATCGACGTTGTGGACGGCGGCAACATGTACCACGAGGCTCCGCGCGTGACGGTCGGCACGACGACCAACCGCGGGGCGGAGCCGTGCAAGGCGCGGGCTTATCTCCGCGGCAACGCCGTCTCCGAGGTCGTAGTGCTTGATCACGGCAGGGGGTTCGCCGGAACTCCCCCGGTTGCACTCAGCGACACGCACTCCACCGGGGCGCAGCTGACAGCTGTCCTAGACACCACCGCGCCGCAGGACAGGATCACGGCGGTCGAGTCATCGCAGCCGTCCACTTACCCGTGCTTGCCCTTCTGGTCGCCTCTGGACAGTCAGGTTTGCGCCGGTTGGTACGGCAGCCAGTTTTGGGGCGACGGCCTGTCGTGGTCGATGGGTCTGCCCGACGGTCACACGATAGCTTTTGCTGGCCGCAGGGGCAGGTTGCTGGACTTCGACATCACCACTGCTGGTGGCACTCCTGCGAAGGTGCGAGTCACTTTCGACACGGTGGCGGTCCCGGCCATCGGCGGTGCCAACGCTCCCGTATCGCCGCCCGTCATCGTTTGGTACTGCACCCGAATCGTCGAAACCCAGATCATCGACGGAGGCTCCGGTTTCACGGGGGCCGTAGAGGTTGTCATCGAGGATGGCGGTCGCGGCCCGAGCCTTGGGTGCTGCGGCAGCCCCGGGTGCAGCGAAGCTGGCCTGCCGCATGTGGTGCGACTGCTCACGCAGCAGGAGGCAGTGCTGCGGGGAGTGGCTTCCGCCACCACGCTCTACCCGATCAAAGAGATCACCGTCGCCAACGGCGGGCAGCAGTACAACGTGCCGCCGTCCGTCACCGTCGCCGGTGCCGGTGGTGCCTCGCTCACGGCGGAGGTGAAGGACGGGGCCATCACGGCGATCAAGATTCTTGACGGGGGTCTGTACGCCACGCCTCCCGATGTGCTGGCTATCGAGGGTGGTGCAACCGCCGTCGCCATCACGCGGCCCCACATCCGCGGCAAGTACGACTGCTTCTACCGCTATGTGGACGACACCCCTGCCTCGCGCGGTGGCCCGATACCTTCCAGCCTGTCGCCGGTCGCAACCGTGGACGCAGGCGATGGTGCGGGAGAACTCGTCTGGGCGGGCATCCCCGACACCATCACCGCGGGCGACCGGCAGCTGAAGGTGGAGTACTGGCGCACGACCTCAAACCAGAGTTACACGATCTACCGTGTGTACCAAGCCGGGGACGTTGGCTTCGTGGACGACCTGACCGACGCCGAGGTGACCGACTACGACCGCCCCGGGTATCTGGCAATGTCCATCCTTCTGCCCAACGGCGAACTGAATGCCAACCGATTCGGGGTGCCGCCGACAGACAGGTCGGTGACCGTCATGTATCAGGATCGCCTCTGGTACGCCTGCGACACCAACGGAGACGAGCCGAACTCTCTTGGGTTCTCCGAACTCAACGAGCCAGAGTCCTGCCCGGATATCAACGAGATCATCCTCCAGACCAACGTCAAGGGCGACGACCACATCACGGCGCTGATCCCCTACGGCTCATCGCTGGGGATCATGCAGACACGCCACGCCTACCGGCTGTCTTATGTCTCACAGCCGATCATCGATGCGAACATCCAGATCGCCGCGTTCCGCGGTTGCCTCAACCAGCGGTGCTGGGACGAGTATGAAGGCATCATCTACGTCATGGATAACGACGGGGTCTACGCCCTCGACCAAGGCGGTGCCGTCCAGCCGCTGTCGCTGGGCCTCGACCAGCTGTTCCGCTACCGGATCGACTTCTCGAAGTCCCGGTGGTTCAGCGTCGTGGCCGACCGCCGGGCCGGGTGCCTGCGCGTGAGCGTGCGCTATGACGACGATGGCCCCGGCGAGTACCCGACGCGGCAGCTGTGTTTCGGCTTCGACGCCAAGGGCTGGTGGGAGGAGCGATATCCCACGCCGCTGGTCGGCGGGGCGAGCCTGCGGGGCATAGACGGCAACTACAGCTGCTTGTACGGGACCACCGACGGCGCGGTGTACGCGCTGAACTCCGGCAACACCGATTACGCCGACGGGACGATCACCGACGTTACCGTGACCAATGCTGGCTCTGGGTACAGCAAGCCACCAGCGGTCACCGTGACCGGGGACGGGACAGGGGCGGTCATTGAGTCTGCCATCTCTCCTGACGGAACGCTGCTGGGGCTGTATGTGCGGCACGGCGGCTACGGCTACACGAACCCGCAGGTGGTCATCGCTCCGCCAGAGGACGGCACGACCGCCACGGCTACCTGCGTTGCCAGTGATGGCCCGGTCGGCACCCACTGCTGGATCAAGACCGGCAACATGGAGTACCCCAACGACAGCCTCGCACCCCAGCCGCCCGACGGGTCGCGCAACGTCGCCATGCTCTTCACGCCGACGAACGGGCCGTGCGATCTCAAGCTGCGGATGTACTACAACAACTTGCCCTACCCGCGCGTCAACGTGGTCCGTCGCGACCGCGGGACGGGGGTTGTGCAGGACGACCGGGAGCCAGCCACCACGCTCGACATGGACGCC
Source organism: Phycisphaerales bacterium (assembly GCA_044348205.1). Classification (GTDB taxonomy): domain Bacteria; phylum Planctomycetota; class Phycisphaerae; order Phycisphaerales; family SM1A02; genus QWPT01. The sequence continues at coordinate 8,834 of JBIKTI010000548.1, forward strand.
GGGCGGCTTCCCGACAGCGTGTCCTCCGGCGTGTGCAGGGCGCTGTTCACCGAGAAGACCGTAGACGACTTCCGCGGCAACGACCGGCATGTGGCGGCGGAACTCTCCACTGTGCGTGGCGCAGCTGGCCGCGTCGTTATCCACCAGATCGACATGTTTGGCGTACCCACGCCGGGAGCCTGACGCATGGTGCTGACATACACAGCTGGCAAGCTGGAGCAGAGTTTGATCGAGGGGGGCGTTCCTCCCTTGGCGGCGAACTCCGCGATGAATGCCATCGGCAACTGCTCGATGCCGCTGGCTCACCGTGGGCCGTTCGCGCTCGACTACACCCCGCGGGACTACCGCACCGTCACACCCGAGTTGCGGAAATATCGCTTCCCAAACTTCGACTTCTCGCCGTCGGAGGGCGCGCGCATCGGCCCTCGCGGATCGGCACCCCGCGAAGAGGTGATCGACCCGGAGCCGCCACGCGAGCCGTATCAGGCGCGTCCTGTGTTCGACCCCGAGGACGGAGACGGCGGCGAGCAGCTGCGGGAGAATCTCGTTGGCGGGGAATTCATCCGCGTTGACAAGATCGCCCGCAACCGGGTGATCAACCTCCGCTCGAACTTCCGCCGGATCGGTCAGTTCTGCCGGTTTGGCGCGTTCCAGATCAATGGCGGCTCGATCCGCACGGCAATCAAGCCCGGGTCCGAGCAGTACATCACGCTCGAAACCAAAGACGACGGAGCGGACATCGTGATCTCCGCCGGGCTGAAGGCGGTCAAGACCGTCCGGGTGATCACCGGGGCGAAGGTCGAGAACAACGCTCTGGAGTTTCTGTGCAGCAACGTGGTCGTCCTCAAGGAAGACGCCACCGCCAGCATCGTGATCCCACTGAAGAAGACCACCTACCTCACCGGGGGCGCTTTGGAAGCCAGTGGCCTGACGTTCCCGCGAGAGGCGACTCACTTCCTCGCCGGGACGACAGAGGCTGCCGACCCTGTCGTGATCGGCGCAGTGGACTGCGTGGTATGAGTCTCCTAAAGCAGGGCATGAACCTGTTGCGGAAGGGCGGCAGCCTGCGGCTGGCGGTGCAGGGTTGCATCGATGCGTGCTGCGTGAAGAA
>JBIKTI010000047.1:0-10889 GCA_044348205.1 Phycisphaerales bacterium
CCGCGCGCGCTGCGTCGGTCTCGCGCACGCAGCGCGCGAGCAACGTCAGCGCCTGCGCGGCGGATGCGGCGTCGCCCATCGCGTCGAAGCGGCGCTCGGCGTCGACAAGCTGGACTTCGGCCGCCAGCGCATCGGATGCCGCGAGAAGCGAGCTGCCCACGACGAGCCGCGCGCGGGCGCTCTCGGCCGCAAGGCCGTGCTGGTCGGCAAGGGTGCCTGCGTCGCGGGCGCGGTCGCGTGCATCGGCGAGGAAACCGCTGAACCCAAGCAGCGTCGCCTCTTCGATCGCGTTGCGCGACGCCTCGGCATGCGCCCCGAGCGCCGCGAAGCGCTCGCGGGCGTCGCGGAAGCCGCGCAGCGCCTCCTCGATCTCGCCCGCGCGGGCGGCGGTGTCCGCGAGATTGCCGGCCACCACGGCGCAGGCGAAGGCGTGGTCCTGGCGCGTGAACACGGCGAGGGCCTCTTCGAACGCCGCGCGCGCGGCAGGCAGGTCGGCGGCCTGCACGCACGCCTCTCCGAGCGCGTTGAGCGCCTGTCCGCGGATCGGCGCGATGGCGTCGCCCCGCTCGAGGACGCGCCGCATGATCGCGACCGCGCGCTGCGGCTGACCGAGCGCCTTGGCGACATTCGCGAGGTTGAGCTCGGCCCGCGCCACGAGGGCGTGCTCGCCGAGCTCCTCGAGTTCGCGCACCGCGCGCTCGCCCGCGCGCATCGCGCCGCGGAGGTTGCCGAGCCGCGCACGCGGGTGCATGGCGGCGATCAGGACGCGCGCGGCCTCGGCCGGTGCGCGCCCGCGTGCGAACCGCCGCGCGGCCGCCGCGCGTCGGATCGCCTCCTTCGGCGCGCCGACATGGGGAAGCGCGATCACCATCGCCCGCGAGACGACGGAGAAGGCCTGCGGTTCGTCGAGCGCGCGCAGACGCGCGAGCAACGCGTCGCCTTCGGCCACGGCGCGCGTCGGGTCCGAGAGCGACAGCCGCTCGAACTCCGCGCACTCATCCGCGAGGGCGTTGGCGTCAGCGCCGCTCATGCCAGCGTGACCTCCGAGGCAACGACGGTTCTTCCGCGGCACTGGACCGCGATCTCGACGGCATGCAGCGGCGATGCGGCGGCAGGGATGGTGGCCCGCGCAACGCCGTCGTGGTCGACGAGGCCGCTGACAAGAACGGCTCCGCTCCTCGAGTCGATCACCGCGAAGTCGCCGGCGAGCGAGTCGGAGTCGTCGGCATCGAGCTGGATGCGCACGACATGCGCTCCGTCCGCTGCACGCGTCGACTCGGCGTCGAGCCGCAGCCCGGCGCCGCGGAAGCTGCTCAGGGTCCGCTGCTGCCCCCCGCGAAGCGCGGGTGCCAGAGCCAGCCCGCCTGCGATGCCGCCGGCGGTCGCATCGATGCGGGCCAGCACTTCGGCCTTCAGCCGGTCGAACCAGCTCGGCGGCTTCGGGAGGAGGCTCGCAAGCGCCTTGGCGCGTTCATACACCGACGCAGGCGTCGGCTCGAAGCCTTCGCGCGCGATCTCGGGCATCTCCTTGAGGAGGTCGTGCAGGGTCCGGGCGGTGCGGGCGAGTTCGGCGTTTTCGGCCAGCAGCGCCTTCACGGCGGCTAGTTCCTCGGCGGTGGCGCGGCCGAGCAGGGCCTGGAGGACCCGCTCGGCGTCGTTCGAGCCGGACGAAGGCTTAGATTGCGTTCCGTCGTTGCTATCCATGGGGGGACTCTCGAGGTGGAGGAGGCAGCCGGAAGCCCAACCGTACAGGGCTTCCTACGCAATTCTCTGAATTCAACGCCAGACGATGCGCTCTTAAAACGGCTGTCCTGTGGAAGGTTCGTAGCCGAGGTCCTTGAGAGCCTCGAGAAGGCGCCTGAGGCAGCGGTTCCGAATGGGGCCCACAGAGTTCAGGGCGATGCCGAAACGCTCGCTGATGGCCCGATAGTCGGGCTCGCGGGCACCGAGGAAGAGCGCCTGCAGCAAGTGCCGGCACCGCTCGTCGATCGAGTCGAGTGCGGCGCGGATGAGCGCTGTGCGCTCCTCCGTGGCTGTCAAGTCCCCGGCTTCCGCCAGCTCGCTCCTCGTCAAGGCGGCGGAAGGGTCATCGACCATTGGTTGTGTCGGCGATGCGCGCGCCGTCCGCAGCGCGCGCCACGCCGCTCGGCGCGCCGATGTGCTGATCCACGCGGCAAGGCTCTCGCCGTCGCGCAGGCTTCCAAGCGAGCGGACCAGCGCGACGAACACGGACTGCACGACATCCTCGCATTCGCTGCGGCCAAGCCCGGTGCGGCGGGCCGTCGCGAACGCAAGGCCGCCATACCGTTCCACGATGGCGCTCCAAGCCGACTGGTCGCCTCGGAGCGCACGCTCGACGAGCATGGAGTCGGATGGAGGCTCCGCGTTCACTTCTCTAAGGTAGCGAGTGGACTTGAGAGTGGTTGCGCCGCTCTGGCGGCGCGCGCCGGCCCCGCGGCGGTTTCCCAGCGTCAAATTCGAGTGACATGTGCTCATCTGTCAGGTCTCGTGTTGGAGTTGCTGGTGTCGCCGTCCGGGTCGCCGTCCGAGTCGCCGTATGAGGTGGGGTCGGGGTCGATGTGCGTCGCGAGATCCCGTGGCCCGCGGCACCGAGGCGCGAACCCCGCGCTCCTTGTGGTGGCTGAGCCGTCGTCGGCCTCCGCGGTTTCCTGCGGGGGGCTGTGGGAAGCCGTCTCCGCGCTCGCGCCGCCAACGAGGTCCTGGCACAGCGCGCCAAGCGTGGCGATCGATGTCGAGGAGCCGCGGCGAATCCTGCGCCGAAGGCTGCGAGGAGCGCCGCGGCCGTTGCCGCCAGGGTCGATGTCCATGCTTCTCGCGTTCATGTTTGCTCGAGATCGGGGGGATGGCGCGTGCGCGCCGAGCGCATGGATCGAGTCGCGGCGGGACTCGAGCGGGGTGCCGTGGGGCGGGTGCGTGGGAACGGTTGCCGCGACGCTGTCGACGCGGCTCAGGAGATGTTGAGCCCGCGGGAGACAGGGCCGTACAGGGCGTGGCGCAGATTCTCAGAAGATCAGTGCCGCGCGGCGACCGCGCGGTGCCCGCTTCTACCCGCGAGGGAGCCGGCACCCGCGAACGCAGGGGTCTTGCAGCATCCTGCTCGAGACAATCCTCGACTGAGCTCGACACCGCGATCGAACGGCCACTGAGCCTGTCGGCAAGGGGCCGACAGGCTCAGTGGATTGAATCCGCACTTCGTGCTTATGCACAAACGGGGAGTTCGGGGCTCAGTCGAAGGACCCGACGCTCCAGCCGATCGCGCAGGTCACAATCCCGACCGCCGCACCACCAGCGCCACCGGTTTTCGCGCCCCCTACCATGCCTGGCAGGGCGCCTCCGCCGGCTCCGAAGAAGAAGCCGGTGATGAAGCCAGCTGTGGCACCCAGGCCGGATCCAATCGCTGCGCCCCTGCTCGAACAGGTAGCGAGGGCTGCTGTGAAGCCCACTGGCTCCTGAGCCGGTGGGGGCGGAGGACCAGGTACTTGGGGCGGGGCCGGGGGAGCAGGCTGCGGGCAGATGTCGCATCCCAGGTGCATGTGGATGATCCCCGCTCGGCAACTGGCGCAGTGCGGGCATCCAACGTCCTGCATCGGCGGATCGATGTAGACCGACGTCCTCAGGACTTCCTCGCCGTCCACTGTCAGTTTGCCGTAGGCCTCGGAGATGTACTTGCCGCCGGCAAGGTAGGCCGTACCCACGGCTTCAGCTGCCACATCTTTGTCTTGACCGAGAATCCGCATAGGCGCGTCGAACCTGTAGCGGACGTGCTGGCCGAGCTTGCCCAGCGAGCCGTCGATGCTTTCGAGTGAAAACGTCCCGAGCTGGCCAGGTTGCATCGACACCGTGGTGTAGTTCCAGTTGCGGAGCTTGTCGAATCTCCAGACCAGGCCTGTAGTGATTTCGCCAGCATCGTTGGTGATGCCGCCGCCTTCGGTGAATTGCTGTTCGGTTCCCATCACGACTTGAGCGCCCGCCTGCGAGATTGGCGGCGCCAACATCGGATAGGTACGGTCCAGCGCAAAGCGAGTGGTGTAGGTTCCATCCGAGAGTCGTGTCGCCTCGGTGAGTGCGATCGAAGCCTTCTCTCCTGCGCCGCCGTAGTCGCACGCCGTACGCCGATCGAGCAGGATGTACTTATCCTGTCCTGTTCGGCTGTAGAGGATGTCGCCATCGATCGAGAATGGATACTCGATGCCGTTGCAGCGCAACGTGCAGTGCACGGCGCCGTCGATCGAGATCGTGTTGGTGTGAAAACCTGAATAGACATCAGAGAGATCGACCTCGAGCTCGAAGGTGAGCGTGCCGTCCGCCGTAACGCCAGAAAGAACACCGCTGGTGGTGTACTTGAAACCTACTGCCCCCGGTATCTCGCTCACGACATAGCTGGCAGTCAGCGTGCCCGAGATCGTCGCAGGAACTCCCCGCAGGATGAGTTCGAATGTGTGTAGCGCGCTCACGGTTGCGGAGTTGCTGGAGTAGGCCACCTCGATCTTGTCGACATGGGCGTTCACGACATCGATCCAGCCTGGCGCCTCGGTCGCCGAGAGGCCGCCGAGGACCTGATTGACTCCAGTCTGGGCCTGTCGGACGAGACCGTAGGCATCGGTCGGATGGACTCCGTTGCGGCCACCCGGCGTCGCGCCTGCCGCATTGCGGCCGCCGCAACGGTCCCAGTCGGCGACGGTCATGGTGAGCCCGTCGAGCGGATCTGCGGGCCGCCCCAACGATTCGCCCTCGACGATCGGTCTCCCTCCCGCGTACGCGATATCGAAGAACTCGCCTGTCGGCCACGGCCCCCCCTCGGCACCGGGGGGGGGCGCTCCCAGCCCCCAGTAGACGCAGTCGGCGACAGTGCCGGTTGGGGTCGTCAGGCGAACGCCACCCGAGAGATTCCCGAGATAGTCACCGGCCGGAAGCCCGGCGGCAAAGGCGGCTGAGCGATCCGCGAAGCTTTGATCGTGCGGATATGGCGCGATGCTTGATAGAAATATCACGATGCTCGAGTTCGCGGGCGCAGTGATGTCGGGAAGCGCGGCGAGCAGATTGCCGAAGTTGTCTCTCAGTGACCAGCCGGAGAGGTTCGTCGGCGTTTGAACGTAGAGTTCGACCCATTCGCCTCCGATCTTCGAGCCGTCTACTCCGGAGGCATCGAAGAGCACCTCGGTGAGTAAGACCGAACTGGAGAGGTGGTTCGGTTCGCTTGCCAGGGCGGGCTGGGAGGCGACTGTCATCGCCGCGAGAGCGGCTCCTCCGAGGGATGAGGGCAGTCTGAGCTTGGATCGTCTATGTTGTTTCTTCATGTGTTGCTCCATACCGTGAAATGGTGCACCGTCCGTCAAAGCGCGTCGATCGGCTGCGAGAGTCGCAGACGTCGCTCGGGAAGGTCCCGTCAGAACGGTGGTCGCGGCATACTTGACGCGGCCTAGGAAACGAGGAGCGGGCAAGCGGTCGAGCCGTACAGGTCCTCGCGCGGAATCTTCGGCGCGCGCAGATCTTGGCCCCATGCCGCCATGGATGATGCTGAAGTCTGCATCCTCGTGCCCCTGTGCGCATGCGCGGCAGGCGGGCCATGAGCCATTCGGGCACAAGCGTGTGGTTGGACCAGTAGCGCGCAATGAGTTCGAGGCACGCTCGCACGTCGTACGGCATACCCGAGCGTTCAGAATGGCAGTCCAAAGAGTCCGTGCCGAAGGGTAGAGAGACTCACAGAAACCTCGGGCCGTGCGGCTTCCGTGAGGTACCTGCTTGTATCCGCGAGGTACTCGGCACCTACGAACGGCAGCTTCGAGCGCGCGGAATCACACGCGCTTCGCCGCGCGGTCGTAGGCCAGCGCGAATGTGCCCGTCGCGGCGCCGCCGTTCAGCGTGAACCGAACCGATTGGCGATGACTCTCTGCGCCTGAACCTTCGCGCGCAGGCGCCGAGAGCTCGATGCGCACGATCACGGGTGCGTTCGTCGGCACTTGCTTCGGCATCGCGAGCGCGAGTTCTGTGCCCCACACGGGATAGGCCTTCGTCTCTTCTCCTGCGTCGAGAAGCGCGGCGACGATCGCTGCGTCGCCCGCGAGGCGGATCGCAAGCGGCATCGACACGAAGCCGACGGGCGACGAGACATCGAACTCGAACTCCCACGCGCGCGGGCCGACCTGCACGGCGCCCACATGGCGGAAGCGCTCGTGGCAGAGATCCTCGCGCAGGACCGTGCTCGAGAGCCGCGCGACGCGCGCGCCATCGACCGCCGCCGCCGCGGGGTCGGAAGGTTCGCGCGAGGTCGCGACGCCCCACGCGTGCGTTGCGGCCAGCGGCTCGTCGAGCACGGCCGCGGCGGCAGAGGTGCGCACGATCACGCCGTCGCCGCGGAGCACGATCGTGCCTCCCGCTCGGCGGCCGTTGAAGGTGTTCGCGAGCGACGCGCAGTAGGCGCCCGTGTGTTCGACGAGGATCGGGTCGCCCTCTGCGAGCGCGCTCGTGTCGGTCGCGGGAAGCAGCGTGTCGCCCGAGAAGCAGAGCGGGCCGCCGAGGGAGTCTGCGCCTGTGAAGGGCAGCGGCCGGCCATCGGGCCCGCGCACCTGGTGGCGCCAGTCGAGGAGCGTGATCTTCGCAAGCTGGTCCGTGCCGATGTCGGCGATCGCCCAGCGCTTGCCGCGCACGCTCTTCACGCTCGCGATCGAGCCGAGCAGCGCCACAGCGTTGCCCACGAGCGCGTGTCCAGGCTCGAACCAGTGCTCGAAGCGCGCGTCGAGCTCGGGCGCGAGCGTCGCCTCGAGCGCGTCGATCGACGGGAAGCGGTCGGCGGGCGTGAAGGGGATGCCGAGTCCGCCGCCGAGGTCGAGGATGCGGGGGAGCGCTCCTGTGCGCGCCTCGATTGCGTCCGCGAGCGCCGCGAGATGGCGCGCAAGGTCGACGAACGGCTGCGTGTGGTCCATCTGCGTGCCGACATGCGCGTGGAGCCCGTCGAGCGCGAGGTGACGAAGCGCCGCCGCCGCGTCGACGACCTCGTCGCTCGGCACGCCGAACTTCCCCGTCTTCTTCGCGTGCGAGGTGAGTTCGCTCCACGACTCGTCCTTCTTGTAGCGAATGTCGAGGTCTGGATTCACGCGCAGCAGGATGCGCGCGCCGCGCGCGCGCCAACGGTCGAGGTGGCGCGTGCCATGCGCATCGGCCTCGCCCGCCAGCACATCGAGCGCGGCGAGGAACCTGCGCGAGTCCGCCACGACGGCGCCGCCGTGCGCAAGCACGCCTGCAGCCGTGCGGATATCGGCCGCGGGCGAGTTGTAGACGAGCTGCGAGGGCGCGAACCCTGCGCGCCGCGCGAGCGCGAGTTCCGCAGGCGCCGCGCACTCAGCGCTCGCCCCGAGAGATGCGAGGATCTCGAGGACGGCTGGCGAGGGGTTCGCCTTCACGGGATAGGCGATGCGCGCCGCGCCGCCCGCCACGCGCGCCCACGCCGCGAGGTTCGCCTCGAGCTGGGCGGCCGAGACGATCCAGATGTTCGAGCCGAATTCGGCCTGCAGGGCCCGAAGGTCGATCTGATCAGGCCAGCAGGCGAGGGTCGCCACGGCTTCCGACTCTGTGACGGGATCCTGACTCCACGCGACAACCTGGGCGCTCATCTGCTTCATCTGACTCCTCCTCGGTTTCCCCCGAGGCCACGACCGTCACGGGGTCGCGGAGCCCGGGGGGCGGGAAGTTTCCGCATTCCCAACCCGAATCTCTCAGGTGAATTCCCCCGATTGAGCGAGGATTGACGCCTCGAAGCAGGTACATTCGTCCGAACCGGCGGCGTGGTCTTCCGGCGGCGCAGTCATTTTCACCCTGCGACCGTTGTCTCTCCTGTCACGCGAAAGATCGTCTCTCAAAGATGGAGTCCGTCATGCGTCCGAGCCGAGTCGTCTTTGTTGCGGGTGCCTGCGCGCTCGCCGTCGCGTCCGCTGTGTCCGCTGGTGGCAAGAGCGGTTCGTTCCATCTGCTCGGCATGCCCGGGCTCTACCCGGCCGATGCGTCGGCCGACGGCCGCATCGTCGCGGGCTACAACACTGGCCAGTTCTGGTACTGGACAGAGGAGCAGGGGCTCACCTTCATCGGCGGCATCTCTCCGAACAATGGTGGCGCTGGTTCCGCCGGCGTCAGCGACGACGGCACGCGCGTCGGCTTCACCGTCATCAACCCCGCCAACAACAAGACCGAGGGCGCGTTCTATGAGATCGCGACGGGCACCACGGCCCTCATCGGGAACTTCGGCTTCAGCTGCGACGCTTCGGCGATGAGCTGCTGGGGTGTCTCGGGCGATGGGCAGACGATGGTCGGTCTCGGCTGGCACAACCAGTGCGCGGCGCGCGCCTACCGCTATTCAGCGGCGGGTGGGCTCGTCGACATGGGCACCTCCGTCGCAGGCCGCTCGACGCGCGCGAACGCGGCCAACTTCAACGGCACCGTGATCGTGGGCTGGCAAGACCAGGCGAGCGGCTTCCGCCAGGGCGCGGTCTGGAAGAACGGCACGCAGAAGCTCATCAACACGAACACTGGCCAGGCGGTCGGCGAGGCGGGCGCCGTGAGCGGCGACGGCAACTGGGTCGTCGGCCTCGGTTCATCGGGCAACAACTTCCTCGGGTGGCGCTGGAGCGAGGCGACGGGCTACGTCCCGCTGCCGGCGACGCCGATCCCAAGCCTGCCGCGCTGCTTCCCGACCGCGGTGAGCGACGACGGAAGCCGCGTGCTCCTCTTCTATCGCACGCAGTTCCCGCCCGCGACGGGTGGCGAAGGCTACATGTGGATCAACGGGACGCTGAAGCCCCTCGAGTCGCTGGCGGCCGAGGCTGGCATCGCGCTCACGCCCGACATCCGCATGGCGCTTCCGCTCGGGATGTCGGCCGACGGCTACACGATCGTCGGCACCGCGCGCACTGCGTCGGGCATCCAGGGCTTCATCCTCGACCTGCCGCGGCCTGCGCCCGCCTGCCCCGCCGACCTCAACGGCGACGGTCAAGTGGGCGCCGCCGACCTCGCTGCGCTTCTCAGCGCGTGGGGCGGAGCCGCTGGCTCTGCGGATCTCGATGGAGACGGCGCAGTCGGTGCGTCTGACCTCGCCGCGCTCCTCAGCGCTTGGGGCGCGTGCAGCTGACGGCGGTCGGGCGGCGTCTCTTGAAAGTCCATCGCGTGGCGTGACGCCTTGGCGAGCGTGACGGGGCGGAGCCTCCGCGAGGTTGGCCACCGTGCGGCGCTGTGCGTCGGCGCGGGCCATCGTCCGCGCGGACCAAGTCTGTGGCGCGGGGCTCAGATGGGCGGATGGAAGTTGAAAGAAGTGCGTTGGGCCGCTCTGCGCCGCGCTGGGATGCGCTCCGGCCCCCCGGATTTCTCATTCGCACGAATTCTGACAGCATCGACTTGACATCAATTACTGTTACTGTAAGATAGGGGCATGCAACCGCGTCTCCCCGATCTTCTGGCAGCGATTCCCGTCGAGGGGCTTTCCCTCGACGAGTTGTCCGCGCTTGCGAGCCGCATCCTTGACGCGCGCGGCGTGATGGTGACCGACGGGCGCGCCTCGGATCGGGTCGACCCGCGCACGGTTCGCTTCTACCAGACGCTCGGCATCGTGCCGAAGCCCGCCTACATCGGTCGCCGCGCGATGTACGGGCGCGAGCACCTCGTGCGCGTCGTGGTGGCGAAGGAGCTGCAGGCAGAGGGGCACTCGCTGTCGCAGATCCACGAAGGGCTCGCCATGCACGCGACCGACGATCTCGTTGCGGCGCTTCTCAAGAGCGACGCGCCGCGCGCGCCCCGCACCGCGCCGGCGGTGGAGCCGCGGCGTGTTGCCGAGCAATCGTCGTCGCAATCGTCTCCCCAATCTTCTGCACGCCCCGCAACGGTCGCCGCGCCCGCTGCGGCCATGCCGCTTCGCTCGTTCCAAATCGCACCAGGAGTCACCGTCCTCATCGATCCAGCACTCGTCGAAAGTCCTACGCAGCTCGCCGACGCGCTCGCGAAGGCACTCGCCTCATCCGTCGGCCACGCGGCCGACCCCGTTACGGCCGACCCCGTCACGACCGATCCCGTCACGACCGACGCCCATTCGCGGAAGCCCCGTGGAGGAAAAGACGCGTCGGTCGCGGCCGAGGAGAGTCGCACGCAGGTCAGCCCCAATCGTTCCCAGTCCCGTCGATCCACGCGCCAGCCCCGTTCACATGGAGGAAACCGATGACAACGCTCAGCGCTCTCATTCCCGCTTCGATCAGCACAGATGACGCCCAGGACGCCGAAAGAGGCGAGACGAGCCGCAGGCTCGGCGAACTGCTCGGAATTCCCCGTGGCAAGGGCCGTGGGGCCGTTCGCAAGGGGGAGGAGGAGCCGCACGCCTTCCCGCTTGCGAAGGTGGTCGTGCGCGCCTCGATCCTCGCAGACTGCGCCGTCACAGAGCTCGAGGAGCACTACACGAACACCTCGACGCGTCCGATGGATGTGACGCACACGATCCCGCTCCCCGCGGACGGCGCGGTGACCGCGTTCGAGATCGTGTCGGGCGACCGCGTCGCGAAGGGCGTGTGCAAGAAGACAGAGGAGGCGCGCGCCGACTTCGAGGGCGCGAAGGAGCGTGGGAAGACCGCCGCGATGATCGAGTCGGTCCGTGACGATGTCCACACGATCTCGCTCGCGAATGTGCCCGCGCAGTCGGACATCGTCGTCCGCATGACAATCGTCGAGCGGCTGCGCGTCGACGACGGACGCTTCGAGTACCGCTTCCCGACCGCGATCTCGCCGAAGTTCGTCCCTGGCGACGCGGTCGGCCACGACGGCGACGGAGTCTCGCCCGACACCGATCGCGCGCCAGACGCCTCGCGCCTGACGCCGCCCGTCAAGCTCGGCGGCGGCAC
>JBIKTI010000331.1:0-3643 GCA_044348205.1 Phycisphaerales bacterium
GCGACGGCCGTGCCTTCCGCGCAATTCGCGGTACCGAACGACACCTTGTCGACAAGCGTTCCCTTCAACTCGCCGCCGCAGGCGACATTGGCGTTCGGCGCGTTGAAGAGCGCGACCTTGCCATTCGTCGCGCTGATGTTGATGTTCGTCGTCGTGAAGTCGGCGGTCACGGGGAGATCCGCTCCGCCCGTCCCAGCCGTGCCGCACGCGAGCAGCAGGTAGCCGCAGGGTGCGATGACGGTTCCCTTCGGCAGCGTGAAGAAGTTGCTCGTGGAGCTGGCCCAGTTGCCTGTCGCCGATCCGTAGGCGATGACCCAGCCAGCGACATTCACGGGCTCGCTGCCCGAGTTGAAGAGCTCGACATAGTCCTTCTTGTAGGTCGCGGTCGCGCTGCTGCTGCCGCCGCCGCCGTACACCTGGCTGATGCGGACATCCGCGGATGCAGCGAGGCAGAGGGCGAGCGGGAGCGAGGCGGCGAGAAGGCTGAGTCGGGTGGTCATCGTGGATTTCCGAGAGGGATGTGCCAAGGGAAGCGCAGACGACGGTTGCGGCGTGTCAGCAAGTTGCCTGCTTCCTGCCACGCGGTGTTGATTCCAGGCGGCGACCCAGCATTCTCGGCTCCGATGGGTGGCCTGCGGGGCGGGAGGGGGACGGCAACCCGAAAATTGCCCGATAAAGCGGCCCAATCGGCGGCCGGGCGCTTTGAGAAGCGTGGCCTCGCGCTACATTTATCCCGCGTGGCCTTCCGAGCCGCCGCATGACCTCACTCAAGGGACCTGCATGAACACCAAGCTTCTTCTCGGCGCCTCGACCCTCGGCCTGACCGCGATCCTCCTCGGCCACCTCACGGCGACGGCCGGCTCGAACGACGGCGGCGACGGCGGCACAGCGGCCGTCGGCGCTGATGTCATCGTCGGCGCGATTCCGAATGTCTCGAGCTACGGCGTCGTCGGCTCGGGCACCACCGCCATCATGGCCTACGCGATCGGAACCACGAGCTGCAACATCGGCACGGCGCCCCTCGAGTGGTTCGCGGCTCCAGACAATCGACACCCGTTCATCCCGATGAACGCCTTCAAGTACCGCAACGGCCGCTTCGAGCAGATCGGCCAGAGCTGGGGCAAGCACGGCTTCACCGCGCTGCAGCAGACGCTCTGCGGGTCGTGCCAGTCGTCGGGAACGGGAACCCTGCTCGGCGTCGGCTGCTCCGATCCGTACAGCGCGAGCCTGAACGGCAGCCAGAGCGGCCTCGGCGCGCGCCATGAGATCAACGCCGCGACGGGATGGTTCCCGGGGACCTACAACGCGGGCATGCCGTCGGCGCAGGCGACGATCGGAAGGCGCCTTCAGATCCGCGCCACAGACCTCGACCCCGCGCAGAACTCGGGCGCGAGCTACATCTTCGAGGCGCAGTACATCCATCAGCAGGATGCGACCGCGGGCAACAAGATGAACAATGCGTCCTACCGCACCTTCACCGTGGGGTCGGTCGGCTCGAACGGCGCCCGCGCGCTGACGCTGACGGGGCCGACCGTGCAGCAGAAGCCCGCGATCATGGCGTGGCCCCTGCTCGACACGAATGCATCGCTCACGCAGGTCGATGTCCCGAACGACGGCCGCTTCATCGCGGGCGTGAGCGTGCGCGACAACGGCAACGGCACCTGGCGCTACGAGTACGCGGTCCACAACCTGAACTCGCACCGCTCGGGCCGCTCCTTCTCGGTGCCCGTCCCCGCGGGCGTGACCGTGACGGGCGTCGGCTTCAAGGATGTCGACTACCACTCGGGCGAGCCGTTCTCGAACACGGACTGGACCGCGCAGGTCGCGGGCGGCTCCGTCACCTGGACGGGCGGCAGCTTCGCGCAGAGCGCGAACTCGAATGCGCTCCGCTTCGCGACCATGTACAACTTCTGGTTCGACGCGGACCAGCCCCCGACGACGGCCTCGGCCACGCTCGGCCTCTTCCGCCCCGGCACGCCCGACTTCGTCGCGATCGACCTGAAGGCGCCTTCCGCTCCCGAGGGACCCGCTGAAGACCTGAACGGCGACGGGGTCGTCGACGGCTCGGACCTCGGAATCCTCCTCAACAACTGGGGCGGTTCAGGCGCAGGCGATGTGGACGGCTCGGGCACTGTCGACGGCGCGGATCTCGCGCTGATCCTCGGCGCGTGGGGCTGATCGCAAGGGACTTCGTCGAGCAATCCAGAACGGGCACGCGTCCGCGTTGGCAACGCCAGCGCGGACGCGCCACAATGCGGCCATGAAGGAATCGGCGAAGCAGACGACCGGAACTGAAGGCTTGCAGCGAACCCCCGTCGCTTCCGTGCGCACGCCTCGCCTCGAGAAGCTGCGCAATCTGCTCCCTGCGGCGCGCTATGCGGTCGCGGAGCTGCGCCACTCCCAGGCGCCTGCGATGGCCGCGAATCTCGCGTTTCGAACGCTCTTCGGCCTGCTCCCCGTCCTTGTGGTGGCGACGATCGTGACGCGTGCGCTGCTCGGCGACCGCTTCATCGACCTTGTCACGATGGCGATCGAGGCGCTCGGGCTCGACGCGATCACCATGCAGCCTCCCGAGGGCGGCGACGCTGAGCCCGTGCCGCTTGGCAGCTGGCTCGAGTCGCTTGCGCGCGAGGCGGCAGCCGTCGACCTCTCTGCGATCGGTCTCGTCGGCGCGCTGGCGGTCGTGTTCTCCGCCGTGTGGACGATGGTGGCGATCGAATCGAACTTCAACACCATCTGCCGTGCGCCAGCAGGCCGTCCGTTCGTGCGGCGCATCCTCGTCTACTGGTTCGTCATCACGGCTGGGCCCGTCCTCTTCGCGGCGATCCCGATCCTCCTCGGAGCGCTCGTCTCGTTCGTGGGGTCAGAGAGCCTCGCCGCGCAGCTTGCGGCCCGCGCGATCTCGCTCGCTGGCGCGTTCGTGTCGCTCTGGGCGCTGCTCGCGGCGGCGTACGCGACGGTGCCGAACGCGCGCGTCGACATCCGCTCCGCGGTCGCCGGCGCGTTCGTCGCGGCGCTCCTGATCGAGCTCGGCAAGACCTTCCTCGGCGCATCGCTCGCGGGGAGCTTCTCAGCGAGCCGGCTCTACGGCTCGCTCGGCCTCGTGCCGCTCTTCATGATGTGGGTCTACCTGATGTGGCTCGTGGTGCTCTTCGGGCTTCAGACCGCTGCGATCCTGCAGGGTCTCGCGAAGGGCGGCCGGGCGCTTGCTGCTACGGCGGCGCGCGGCGACAGCTTCGAGCCCGCCCAGGCGATCCCCTGCTTCCGCGCGGTGTGCGCTCGGTTCCAGAAGGGGCGCGGCGCATCGCCCGACACGCTCGTCTACGAGTGTGGCCTGTCGCCGCGCACGGCGCGCGAGCTGCTCACCATCTTCGAGCGCCTCGGTCTCGCACATCGGATCGACGGCGACGACCGCCGCTACGCGCCGTCGCGTCCACCCGAGGAGATCGCGCTCTGCGAGGCGCTGCACGCAGGCTTCGCGCTCGTCGACGGGGGCGAGGAGACGGCACCAGAGCCGGGCGTGGCCGAATTGCGGGCGACCCAGGTCGAGAAGCTCGGCGACGCGCGCTTCGCAGCCGACGGCAGGCCTGCGTAGGCGATGCCCGTTACGGGCAGTCGCCCCACGAGTTGAGCATGATCGCGA
>JBIKTI010000332.1:0-3639 GCA_044348205.1 Phycisphaerales bacterium
GTCCTCCGTGAAGCGCCCGCGTTCGTCGAGCCCGCGATAGACCTGCAGCGCCTCAGCGTCACGGACCAGCTCGAGCCGCGCCACCGCGTCGGCGGGAATCGTCGGCGCTGCGCGGCCGACCCACCAGCACACGGGTTCCCCGGGCATCGCGATCGAACCAGGCGGCATGGCGGCGAGGCTTCCGCGATGGGTGGCGGAGTCGTCGCGGTCGAACCAGAGCTTGAGGCTCGGGACCTCGATCGCTGCGTCCCCCACGACGACAAGCGCCATGAGTCCCGCGTAGGCCGCGCGCTCGAGCGCGCGCTCGGCCGCCTCGCAGGCCTCCGTGAACTCCGAGGGCCATTCCACCCCGCGCCACAATCGGTCGAGCTCTCCCGCAGCGCGGCGGATCGCCACCTCCGCGACGGCGCGGGCGTGCGGGCGGTCGATCTCCGGAACGCGCGCAAGCTCGCCGAGCGCGGCCGTGGTCGCCTCGATCGCGATCAGGTGGGGAATCGAGTCGCGAAGATGCGCGAGTTCCTGGGGAATCGCACGGCTTGCGCGCGCGACCTCGACCCATCGCGCCACGAGCGCGACCCATGCGAGCGGCCCGATGCCGCCGTCGAGTCCACCGTCCCCCGATTCGCCCTGCCCGCTCATGGCGCGCATTCCTCGATCGCGCCGCCGCGCATGCGGAAGACGGGCGTCGGACGGGCGTGATGGGCAAGCGCCACGCGTGGCGCGAGAGACGGCAGAGCCTCGCGCCACAGCGCGTGCACGGCGTCGGGGTGGTTGCAGTCGCGCGAGAGGTGGAGGAGCACGATCTGCGCGGGTTCGTCGGGGAAGGCGATCGCGCGCACTGCGCCCACGCACTCCTCGTTCGACAAGTGCCCGCGCCCGCCCATGATGCGCTCCTTGAGGAAGCCCGGCCGCGCGCTCGCAAGCTGCATGTCGCGGTCGTAGTTCGACTCGATGGCGAGGATGTCGACGCCACGGAGGAGGTCGACGAGCGCATCCGATACGCGTCCGACATCCGTCGCGAAGCCGAGGCTGCCTGCGTCTGACTCGAGGCGGAACGACACCGTGCCGCCCTCGTCGTGCGGGTTTACGCTCGGCTCGACGCGGATTGGCCCGAGCTCGAAGCCGCCCCCATGCGCGTCGAAGGTCTCGATCGACGCGTCGGGGTAGCCGCGACCGAGCGCGGCGCGGCGGTGCGACGCTGCGCAGCGGAGGCGGAGGCCCGTCGTGGCGGCCACGCGCGACCATCCGTCGCGCGCATGGTCATGGTCGAAGTGCGTGAAGAGGACCTCCGCCGTTTCCTCGGGCGCGAAGCCGAGCGCGCGCATCGCGCCGAAGGTCGCGCGCGGAGAAAGGCCCGCGTCGAGCAGGATCTGGCGGCGCGACCCGCGCGTGGTGACGCGCAGGACGCTTGCATTTCCCGAGGAACTCGAGCCGAGCACCGCGAACTCGAGCGTGGCGTGTCCGCAGCGCGCACGCCGAGGGAGCGCTGCGAAGAGGGGCATGCGCGGTGGTTCGGCCGCGCTCATTCGCCCTCCGCGCCTCCTGCGGCGCGGGAACTCGTCACGCGGCCGTGCCGCGTCGAGACGCCGCGCTTCGAGCCCTTCACGAAGGCGAGGAACTCGTCTGCGAGCGGCTGCCCCGCGAGCGCCTCGAGCCGCGCGACGCGCTGCGAGAACGGAAGGCGGCTGCGCACGATGATGCCGTACATCTCTCGCACGAGGTCGATCTCGGTTGACGAGAAGCCTCCGCGCTTCATGCCGACGCGGTTGAAGCCACCGATGTAGTTGGTGGCGCTCAGCGTGAAGAACGGGCACACATCCTTCGAGGCGCCGCACAGGCCGCCGAGCATCGCGCCGCGGCCGATGCGCACGAACTGGTGGACGCCCGCACCGCCGCCCGTGACCACGCGGTCGCCGATCTCGGCGTGGCCCGCGAAGAGCGTGTTGTTGGCGATGACGCAGTCGTTCCCGACCTGGACATCGTGGCCCGCGTGCGAGCACGCCATGAAGTAGTTGCGGTCGCCGATCCGCGTCGGGCGGTCGTCGCGCGTTGCGCGGTGGATGGTGACATGCTCGCGGAACAGGTTGCCGTCGCCGATGACCGTGCCCGCGCCTTCCTTGTGGAAGGGAAAGCCCTTGTCCTGCGGCGCGAATCCGATCGCACAGCCCGGATAGAAGATGTTTCCCGAGCCCGCCACGAGCGTGCCCTGCAGATGCACATTGGCGACGAGCCCGCAGCCCGCGCCGAGCCTGACGCGGCCGTTCAGCACGCAGTGCGGGCCGATCTCGACATCGTCGGCGAGGTCGATCTCTCCGTGAAGGACGGCGCTCGGGTGGATCTTCGGCACGGCGCGATTGTACGGAGTTGCGTTGCGCGCGTACGCTTCGCGCCCGCCGCGAGCGCACATGCACACGATCGCCGAGTCATCCCTGCTGCGCGTCGTCGACCTCGGGCGCATCGGATACGCCGATGCGCTTGCGATGCAGCGCGCGACGCACGCGGAGCTCGTCGGCGCCCGCGAGGCGGCGCGCGGTTCCGGCGCGGGGGATCCGTGCATGACGGTCTATCTCCTCGAGCATGATCCTCCAGTCGTGACCGTGACGAAGAGGGTGGGCGCCGCCGCGCATGTCCTCGCGAGCGACGCTGTGCTCGCCGCGCATGGAGTCGAGAAGGTCGAGACCGACCGCGGCGGCGATGTGACCTATCACGGGCCGGGCCAGCTCGTCGCATATCCGATCCTCGACATCCAGCGGCTCGGCCTCAAGGTGCATCCGTATGTGCGCTGGCTCGAGCAGTGCGTGATCGACACGATCGCGAAGGACGGCCTCGTCGGCCTGCGCGATCCTGCGGCGACGGGCGTGTGGGTCGGGTCGGACGGGCGCGCAGAGCGCAAGATCGCGGCGATCGGAGTCAGGCTCTCGCGTTTCGTGGCGCTGCACGGATTCGCCTTGAATGTGGCGCCCGACCTCGCGCACTTCGGGCTGATCGTGCCGTGCGGCCTCACGCGGCCCGTGACGAGCCTCGCGGCCGAGCTCGGCCCGCGCGCGCCCGGCCTCGACGCCGTGAAGTCGCGCGTCGCCGGCTGGTTCATCGCGGAAGTCGCTCGGCTACACTCGTGACATGACGCCTCTCTCGCGTTTCCTCGTCGCAGGATCCTTCGTCCTTTCCCTGTCCGCCTTCGTTCTGGCCTATCGCGGTGCGCCATCGTCGCTTGCGGTCGCGGGAGCGCCCGTGCCATCCGACCTCGGCCCCGCGGAAGGGCTCCTCCTCAGCGAGAAGGGGAAGGACGAGCCCGTGCGCGTGACGATCGCGGATGGCCGCATCGCGTGGGGCGATCGCTCGACGAACCGCGTGTGGAGCGTCGCCGCCGTGGACATCGACACGGTGATGAAGAAGATCCTCGAGGGCTCGAGCTACATGGACGCGCGGCGCGAGGCGCAGGAGGGCGCGCAGGCGGAGGAGGCCGAGTTCAACAAGCGCCTGGCCGCGATCCGCGAACGGTTCTCCTTGACCGAGAACGCGCCGCCTCCGCCCGAGGCGCAGCAGGAGCTGATGGCGCTCCAGCAGGAGTACCAGCGCTGGCTCGAGGGCGTGCGTCGCCGCGACGAGAAGCTCGGCGCGGAGCAGTTCGAGCAGGGC
>JBIKTI010000048.1:0-10838 GCA_044348205.1 Phycisphaerales bacterium
CCCCATGACCTGGTCGCGCTTCTTCTGATACATGTCGCCGTGCATCGCGTGCGCGTCGATCTTGTTCTTCTCGAGGAAGAGCGTCACTTCGTCGACGGCCCGCTTCGTGCGGCAGAAGACGACCGTCAGCCCCGGGCTCTCCTTCTTGAGCAGATGGAGCAGCAGCCGGCGCTTGTCCCAGCGCTCGACCGTGAAGTAGCTCTGCTTCACCTGCGAGACCGTGAGGCTCTTCTCGAAGGTGACGATCTTCTCGGGATCCTTCATGTAGCTGCGGGCGAGCTTCTCGATCTCGGGGGAGATCGTCGCCGACACGAAGATCGTCTGCGGGGTCTTCTTCAGCTTGCCGAGGATCTTGCGGATGTCGTCGCGAAAGCCGATGTCGAGCATGCGGTCGACTTCATCGAGGATCGCGAAGCGGAAATCGCGGAAGGGAAGGATCCCGCGCTCCTCGAGGTCCATGACGCGGCCGGGCGTACCGACGACGATCGGCGGGCCCTTCGCGAGGAGCGGCTGCTGCTTGGTGATGGGCTGGCCGCCGTAGACCGCGACGGTCTGGACCTTGGCGAAGCTGCCGAGCTCCTGCAGTTCCTTGGCGACCTGGATGGCGAGCTCGCGCGTCGGAACGAGGACCAGCGCGGAGAAGGCCGCCTCGGGATCGAGCATGTTGAGGAGGGGAAGACCGAAGGCCGCAGTCTTGCCTGTTCCCGTCTTCGCCTGGCCGAGGACATCCTTGCCCGCGAGGGCGGCGGGAATGAGGGAGGCCTGGATTCGGGTCGGGTGGCGGAAGCCGCGCTTGGTCAGGCCCTCGAGGAGGGCGGGCTTCAGTCCGAGGTCGGAGAAGGTGCGGTCTGTGACGAAAGTTTCTGTTGATGCTGTGTCCATTGACGCTTTCTGCAGGGGCGGCCGCCCGCCCGGGATTCGTGTGTTTCGGCCGTTGATGGTAGAGGCTTTCCCGAGTCGATACAAATACACCCGCGCCAGACCACCCCTTGCGAGGCAGGATGCCATGCAGGACACGAGCACGATCGACATCGACCTCTCGGCCATCGACCACAACATGGCTGTCCTACGCCGCGCTGTCGGCGGCGGCTGCGGGCTCTGCCCGATCGTGAAGGCCGACGCCTACGGCCTCGGCGTCGGCCGCGTGGCGCGTCGGCTGGTCTCCGCCGGTGCAGAGATGCTCGCGGTCTACTCGCTCCGCCAGGCGATCGAGACCGCCGCCGCCGTGAACGGCGCCGTGCCCGTCCTGGTCCTGATGCCCGTCTTCGACATCGCGCGGGAGGACGAGCTCGTGCGGCTTGTGCTCGCGGGGCAGCTCCACCTCGTGGTGCACGACGAGGTGCAGGCCGCGCGGCTCGCGGAGTGCGCGGAATCGCTCGGCGCGGCGCTGCCTGTCCATCTCGAGCTCGATGTCGGGATGAGCAGGGGAGGCGCAGCCCCCGAAGAGGCGGCGCGCATCCTGCGCGCGATCGCGATGGGCGGCAGGCTCTCGCTTCGCGGGATCTTCACCCACTTCTCGCACTCGCGCTCGAACGCTGAGATCACGGAGCGCGAGCTCGCAGCATTCGACGCGTTCCTCGCGGCGCACCGCAGGCTTGTTCCCGCAGAAGCGATCGAGCATGTCGCGAGCACCTACGCGCTCGCGCGCGGGCGCCGCTACCACCGCAGCATGGTGCGGTTCGGCCTCGCGTGGCTTGGATACGGGCTCGAGGAGCTCTGCGCAGATGCGCCGCTCCTCGGCTCGGGCGACCTTCGCCCCGCGGTGCGCTGGGCGAGCCGTCTCGTGCAGGTGAAGCGCATCGCGGAGGGCGCCTCGGTCGGCTATGGGGCCCGATGGACGGCGCCGCGTGCATCGACCATCGGTCTCGTGCCCGTGGGCTACGCCGACGGCTATCCGACAGCCCGCGCGGCGGGCGATGGGGGCGCCGCGTTTGTCCGCGTGCTCGGGCCCGACGGCACGCCCGCCGAGGCGCCTGTGGTCGGCGCGGTCAACATGGACCAGATCACAGTCGACCTCACGGGTCTCGGTGCAGCGCGGATGGAGGACTGGCTCGGATGCGAGGTCGAGCTGATCTCGCGCGACCGCCGCTCCCGCGCGCATCTGCCCGCGGTCGCCGCTGCGAGCGGCATGATCGTCCACGAGTGCCTGACGCGCCTCAACCCGAGGATCCCGCGCTCGGTCTCGAGCGCGGTGTCCGTCTCGCTCGTGAACGGCCCGGAGTCGACCGTGGCAGCGCGCGCGGGCGCGTCGGATGGGCCGCGGCGTGGTTCCGCCGCCGGCTGACGGAATGGGCGCAGGGTTCGAGAACCCGCCCGCGCGGGGGGAAATGTGCCCGAATCATCCGCGCGCTGCCGAATCAGCCCAGGTTTCCGCGTACATCCGATACCCACGCAGTAGAGTGTCCACGCCGTCGAGCGAACACGCCCACCCATGCCGCGCCGAGCGTCCTATTCCCTTCCGAGCCTCGGGGTCATTCCCGCGCGGACAGCGTCCGATCCGCGGGAGTCGGTCCGTGGCAGGATGCTGGCCGCCGAAGCGCTGATTCCCGCCATAGACCCATGCGCCGACTACGCGCTCTCAGAGGCGCTCGCGTCCATCATCGGCGCGGGGGCGGGGGCGGGGTTCCTTCCGACGCAGGTTGTCCCAGGACGCGAGCTCATCGCCGACCTGACGACGCTGGTCCTCGATCTCTCCGAGAGGCTCGAGCTGACGGGCGACGAGCGCGAGGGCGGCGCAGGCACCCTCGAGGAGCTCGCGCAGGAACTCGGCGTCGCCTCGAAGACCCTGCAGCGCTGGCGCCGCAGCGGACTCTGCGCACACTGGGTCGTGGACGACGGGCGCACGCGCGTTGCGATCTACCGCGAGGCGCTGGCGCGCTACACGGCGCATCACGGCGCGGAGATCGAGCGCGCGCGCAGCTTCCGACGCATCGATGGCGACGAGCGGCGCGCCCTCGTCGAGGCCGGCCGCGCGCTGATCGCGGCGGGCGCATCGCTGAACCAGGCCGCGAAGCAGGTCGCTCTCGCCCATGGTCGTTCGCACGAAGGCGTGCGGCTTATCTACTTGCGCGAGTTCGGGGCGTCCGCGCGTCGACGCCAGCGCAGCATCGAGCGGATGGGGCCGTTCGTCGAGCGCGCGTGGAGGTTCGCGATCGAGCCATCGCGCGTGGCGGAGCGGCTCGGAAAGAGCGAGTCGTATGTGCGCGCCCTCGTCGACCGGCGGCGCGGCGAGCGCCTGCGCGCGGTCCAGCCCGCGTGGATCGAGCTTCCCACCTTCGACCTTCCCGGTGCGGACGAGACCATTCCCTTCGCGCCCGCGGTTCGCCGGCTCCAGCCGCTCGGGTTGCGCGACGGCAACCTGCTCGAGGCGATCGAGAGCGCACGCGAGATCCGCAGGCTGCACGCGCGCGAGTCGCGCGGCCACGCAGAGCGCGACGAGACTCGGGCAGCGGCGATGCACTTCCTCCTGCGCCGCGCATCGCGAGCGATCGACGCGCTCGTTCGCTGGCCTGAGCGCGCGACCGTCGATCAGATCGAGACGGACCTCCGCCTCGCGCTGCGGCTGCGCGTGCTGCTCGTCGAGCGCGCGCTTGTGATCGCGCTCGGCCGCGCGGATCACTTCTGCGACATCGGCCCCGAGCGGCTTCCGTCGGATGAACTGCGCGCGCTCGCGCGTTCGCTCGTCGAGGCGGTGCACGGAGTGGTCACGGCGTTTGATCCATCGCGCCAGCGCTTCGAGCGCGCTGTGTCGCTGGCGGCCGACTACGCGCTTGCCAAGCGCCTTCCCATGCGGCGCCCCACCCGCGCGGCCGCGCGTCACGCCTCTGGTGTCGCGCACGCGCTTCTCGCAGAGGTGGCGCAGTGGCAGGACCTCGTCGATCCGCTCGCGCACCGGAGGCAGCTGGTCGAGCGCATCGCCCCAGGCACGGGCGAAGCCTCGGTCGCTGCGAGGCTCCTCGCGCGGCGCTACGGCTTCGCGGGCGAGATGCCGCGCACGATCGAGCGCATGGCGCAGGAAGATCGCACGACGATCGCCCTCATGACGAAGCGCCTCCGCGAGGCGGAAGCCGCGATCCGCCGCGCCTGAACGGGCGAGGCGGGGACCTGCACTCTCCGGACTGACCGATTGCAGCGGGGCTTTGCGCGGAAGCGGCGGTTCTCCTGCGCGGTTCGCCCGCGGAGGCGCGCAGACGCCCGTCGGTCTGCACGGAGCCTTCCACCGCGCCAAGAAAGAAGGCGGCCGCATCGCGCGGCCGCCTTCGGAAACTCGTCTTTCGTCGAATCGCTCGATCGATCAGCGCTTGCTGAACTGGAAGCGACGGCGGGCGCCGGCCTGGCCGTACTTCTTGCGCTCGACCTTGCGCGAGTCGCGGCTGAGGAAGCCGTGCTCGCGGAGGATCGGCTCCAGCGTCGCGTCGTAGTTGAGGACGGCGCGGCCAAGACCGAGGACGGTCGCGCCGCACTGGCCGGTGCTGCCACCGCCGACGGCGTTGACCTTCACATCGACCTTGCCCTTGAGGCCGGTCTTGTCGAGGACATTGAGGATGAGCTGCCTGTCGCGCTCCTCGACGAAGAACTCGGGGAGATCCTTGCCGTTCACCTCGACCGCGCCGCTTCCGCCCTTGATGCGCACGCGCGCCACGGCGGTCTTGCGACGGCCGGTTCCCCAGTACCAGCCCTTCTGGTCGGGACCGCGCAGGATGCGGGTCTTGGTGGGGGCGGGCGTCGCGGCGGTCGTCTGGTCAGGCGTCTGGTCGATCATGGCGTCTTCTTCGTGGTTTCCACTCGTTCGTGGTTCCGCGCGCCCTGTGGCGTGCGCAAGGTGCTTCGTTCGTGTGTTCGTCGTTGACTCGTCTGTGTCTGGCGATCACTTCGCGGCGCTGGTGTTCGCGCGACGAGGCGCGCTCTTCGTGCGGGCGGCGCGCTCGGTGGCGACTGGCCGCTCTGCCGGCATCTCATGACGGGTGCTCGGCGCCTCGATCGCGATCGGCTCCTGCGAACCGTGGGTGTGGGTCGCACCCGCGAAGACGCGAAGGCGCGAGTGGAGCGAACGACCGAAGCGGCCCTTCGGCACCATGCGGAGGATCGCCTCCGACACGAGGCGGGCCGGATTCGACTCGATCTCCTGGCGGTACGAGCGGACCTTCAGGCCACCCGGGTATCCAGACCAGCGGCGGCGCGTCTTCTGGTCGAGCTTGCGACCCGTGAGGACGACCTTTGCAGCATTGGTGATGATGACGGCGTCGCCACTGAGCACGCCAGGGGTGTACTCGGGGCGATGCTTGCCCATGAGCACGGTGGCGACTTCGGTGGCGAGGCGGCCGAGCGTCTTGCCTTCGGCATCGACATGACGCCAAACGGTCTTGATCTCGCCGCGCTTTGCAATGTAGGTCTGACGGGGCATGGTCTGTCCAGAATTGTTCCGCTTCGAGTCGGTCGTTCCGACGGAGAGCAGCGAAGGTGAGCACGGATCGCCGTGCGGAGAATCGGTGAGGATACCACTCCGCCGAGTGGTGTCAAGGTTGCGCGCGACAGCTGGCCGGGCCGCGCGTTGCGTCGGGTTCGTGACACGGGCAATCCTCGCGTGCATCGCACAATCTGTCGATGATCGAAGGGCGATCGGACGCCGAGCGGGCGCACCGCGTCCTTGCCGCCTTTCGCGAATGACCGTGTTGTCCTATAAGCGCGAGCTTGCTGGCCACTGCACCTTCGAAGGACCGATATGACGCTTCGACACCGCCTCGCCCTGATCTGGATCGTCGTCACGCTCACGGTCGCGGGCATCAACGCGTTTCGCATGGTGTCGAAGGCGATCGAGGATGGGCGGACCGCCGATGCGGCGGCGGCCGTCGACGACTCGAACGCTCCGCTCGAGCCACCGACGCGCGAGGCCGAACTCCTGGGGAAGTTCACCATCGCCCTCGGCGGTCTGCGTGCTTATGGCCCAGTCGGTGACGGCTCCGAGATCCTCCTCAACGCACAGCCGCTTGTCGACGACGCTGCGCCGACGACACATCGCCTTGGCTATGCGGTCCTCGTCGGCGAGGTGACGGGCTGGGATGAAGGCGCGGAGTTCGCTCGGGAGATCGAGGCGGAGAGCCCAAGCGCCTCGGCGCGCGCGCTCGCGTCGCGCGTCGCCGCCGCGATGGAGGTGCGTGCGACCGACCCTTCTGCCGTGCCATCTGCGGAGGCATGCGCGGAACTCGAGGATGCGCTCGGATACTTCGGGCGCGTCCTCTGCGGCGGTGGCAAGGCCGAGTCGACGCGCGCGATCCTCGGCGTCGCGGGCGCAGGTCTCTGGTACGGGCTCGGGGCATTCCTCGGGCTCGGCGCGCTCCTGTGGATCCTCGTCTCGCTCTTCGGCGCATCGCGCCTCGGTCGGCTTCGCCCGAGCGAAGACGGCGCCCACGCCGTGCTCCTCGGCGAAACCTTCGTGGTGTGGCTCGCGCTCTTCTACGCGCTGAACCTCGGCGGCGGGTTCCTCGTGCAGATGGCCGCCGATCGACTCGGCGCGGACCCAGGCACAACGGGCACCTCGATCAGCCTCGCGTTCGGCTTCGTCGCGTTCTTTCTCTCGCTCGCGGCGCTCGGATATCCGATCCTCCGCGGAATGCAGCCTGCGGAGCTCATGCGGCTCTGCGGCCTGAGCCGCGGCGCGGGCTACATGCGCGAGATCCTCGCCGGCGTCGTCTGCTACTTCTCCGCCGTGCCGCTCCTCATGGGCGGCTTCGCGGTCTTCTTCCTCATGAACTGGATCTCGCAGCAGGTGTTCGGGCCTTCGGACAGCCCGTCGCACCCCGCCGCCGACTTGATCGGCGGCGCATCGGGGCTGCAGCTCCTTCTGCTCTTCGCCGTCGCGTCGATCGCGGCGCCCATCGTCGAGGAGATCGTGTTCCGCGGCGTGCTGTATGGGCACATGCGCAGCGTGGTGACGCCGCGCATTCGCTGGCTCTCGATCCTCGCATCGGCGGTGGTCTCGAGCGCGGTCTTCGCGGCGGTGCACCCGCAGGGCCTGCTCTTCACGCCCGTTCTCGGCGGGCTCGCCACGGGCTTCGCGCTGAGCCGCGAGCTGCGCGAGAGCCTGATCGCGCCGATGGTCGCGCACGCGATCGCGAACGCCGTCACGCTCACGATCGGCATGTCGATCATGGCGTGATCCGCGCGGCCAGCCTGGATGCCGCAGATCGACGGCCGGGGATCCTTCAGACAGAACCTAGAACGCCCAGAACCTAGAACGCCCAGAACCTAGAACGCCCAGAACCTAGAACGCCGCGCGCATGAACTCCTCGCGCACGATGCGGCCATCCTCGACGGTGTAGACGCCCGCCTCGCGGATCGCGATCTCCGTGCCATCGGCCGAGCGCACGCGGCCGTCGTAGACGACCGTGAATCCCGTGGAGGAGACATACGGCCCCGTCGCCTGCATCGACAGCACGGTGAAGGTCGACTTCCACCACGCGCCCTTCTCGGCGACGCCCTTGGCGCCCTCGAAGACGGTTCCATCCTCCTCGATCGACTCGATCTTGCGGTGGTACCAGGTCGACTCGGCCTCGTCGGACTTCCCGGCGTTGAAGAGCGCGACGAGCGACTCGCCGATCTCCTGCGGGGTCGGTCCCTTGCCGCTCGAGCGCTTCTTCCTGCGGACATGCTTGAAACGAGGCATGCCGTCGTCATCGGCACGCTTCTTGTCCGCGTTCCCGCCGGACTTCTTCTTCGCCTTCTTCGCCTTCTTCGCGTCCGACATCTCCGCCTCGGCGGGCTTCGCTGCGGCCTTCCGCGCAAGCTTCGCAGCGGCCTTGTCGGCCTTGCGCGCCTCGAGCGCCGCGAGTTCCTCGGGGGAGAGCGCGCTCTTCGACTTCTGGTCCTTCTTCTTCGGCATGAACAGGATGCTAACGAGCGCGGCCGCGAACTCCGCAGGGGAGCGCGGCTCGGGCGTCAATCTTCACACGCGTTTCGGACCTGCGGGGGACAGGGGCCTTCAGTCGTCGCTCAGTTCGACCGTCCAATACGCCTCGTCGAGGAACGCCTTCCACGACTCGTACTTCGGGCTGCCGAGCCTGAGCGAGATCGCCGGGTTCCGCTTCGGCTTGACGGCGGGGCGGATCAGGCGCATCCCCGCCTGATCGGGCGTGCGGCCACCCTTGCGCGCGTTGCACTTCACGCAGGCGCAGACGAGGTTGGTCCACGAGTTGCCGCCGCCTTGCACGCGCGGCTTGATGTGGTCGAGCGTGAGTTCCTTGGTGGGGAACGAGCGGCCACAGTACTGGCAGCGGCTCGAGTCGCGCGCGTAGATGTTGCGGCGGTTCAGCTTCACCTGCTCGCGCGGGAGCCGGTCGTAGCCGAGGACGCGCACGATCTTCGGCACGGCGATCGCGATGCGCGCGGTGCGCACCCAGTCGTGGTCGGTGGCCTCGAACTCGCGGCGGAACTCGCTCAGCTCGGTCCAGGTCGTGAACGGATACGACACATACGAGCCGTCCTCGACTGCGACGACCTCTGCGATCTCCTTGGCGAGAAGAATGAACGCGCGCCGCGCATCGACCACGCGGATGGCGCTGAAATGTCGGTTCAGGACCAGAACCTTCGCGTCCAGTCCATTGGCTCTGAGAGGGCCTGCGCCCTCGAGCCCGATCGGCAGGGCTGACATCGTCGCTCCAGGTCGCGGCATCCGTTCCGCAGACAAGGGGGAGTCTAGCCTGCCCGACCGCCGCGGCAAATGGCAGCGCGGGAATCACACGCTCTTCACAGTCCGAGCGGTTCGCGCAGCCGACCGTGGTCCTCGGGGAGAAGGATCACGGGGGTCTCGGGCGGCACATGCTCGGCGAGCAGGCGCCCGACGAGCGCGAGGGGGAGCGCGCCCTCGCCCGCAGCGCAGGGCTCGAGGAGCCCGCTTTCGGCGGTGCTTGCGCCCGCACGGACATCGCCGAGGAGCACCGCCGCAGCCGCGGGCCCGAGGTGGGCGAACATGCGCGCGAGGTGGTCCTCCACCGTGTCGAGCATGGACGGAGCAAGGAGGTCTGTGGGCGAGAGGAGCACCTCGAACGGCTCGCCCGCGCGCTCGCGCAGGAGCTTCACGGAGGCATGGACATCGCTGAGCACATGGCGGTGGTGCGGGCGGAAGCAGAGCGTGCGGCCGTGGGCGCGCAGCGCGGGCGCGACTTCGTCGAGGAAGCCTGCGAAGCGCGCGTGCCCCGCGCGCATCCAGGTGCGTGGGTCGTCTCCGAAGGGCTCGTCCGCCAGGGTTCCGCTCCAGGTGACGATCCGCGACGATGGCGCGTCGAGGTCGACGATCCACGCGCCCGAGAGCGGGTTGCCGTCGACGAACGAGGAGAAGATCCTCATCGGTCCTTCCGTCGACATCGCGACCTGCTCGCAGCAGGGGGTCTCCGCGCCGATCATCCGCGCAAGCGTCCTCGAGTCGTGCAGCAGGTGGACGGGACGGCGCATCAGCGGCCCTCGTAGACGCAGCGGCTGGTGCAGGTCTCGCACACGATCACCTGTGAAAGCATCGGCAGGGTCGGCTTCAGGCGATCCCAGATCCAGCGGGCGAGGAGCTCGGCGGTGGGGTTCTCGAGCCCGGGGATCTCATTGAGGCAGCGGTGGTCGAGCGCGTCGTGGACGGGGGAGATCGCCTTCTTGATGTCGCCGTAGTCGACGAGATAGCCCTGGGCGGGGTCCATCTCGCCCTCGACCACGATCTCGACGCGGAACGAGTGCCCGTGCATGCGGCGGCACTTGTGCCCGTCCGGGAAGCAAGGGAGGTAGTGGGCGGCTTCGAAGGTGAAGCTCTTGGCGAGGGTGACGCGCATGGGCGGGGGAGTGTACGAGCAAAAACACAACCGGCCGCTTCCGCGGCCGGTCGTGGTTGAGTCTTCGCATCGCCAGAGGCGGCTGCCGCAAGCGGCCACCGCTCAGGACTGAGGGCTCGCCGCGGCGGCGACCGCTCCATCCACATGCTTCAGGCCGCGGCGCTGGTCGCGCAGGCGGCGGCTCTTGCCGAAGCGGTCGCGGAGGTAGTAGAGCTTCGCGCGACGGGCGTCGCCGCGGCGCACGACATCGATCTTCGCGAGGCGCGGCGAGTGCACCGGGAAGGAGCGCTCGACGCCCTCGTTCGCCACGATGCGGCGGACTGTGATCATGCGGTGGATGCCGCGGCCGGTGTCGGCGAGAAGAACGCCCTGGAAGACCTGGATGCGCTCCTTGTCGCCTTCGATGATCTTGTAGTGGACATCGATCGAGTCGCCGACGGAGAACTTCGGGAGTTCGCCCGCGGGCTTGAGCTGCGAAGCAGTGACGCTGTTGATGATCTCGGTGCGGTTGCGTGCCATAGTTGAAACCTTGTGGGAATCCTCATGCGCCTTCCGGCGCGGTTTGCCCGTGCGGTCCGGCGTCGCCTTCGGGCGACCCGTTCGACCGCGTGGGTCGTGCAACATGCGCGGCGCTCTTGTGATCGTTGCGCGCCGGCAGGGGTTGCGAGTCAGCGAGTGGAGCGTTGTCGAGCAGATCGGGCCGACGCGCACGCGTGCGCGCAAGCCGCTGCCCATCCCGCCAGCGCGCGACCTCTGCATGGTCGCCCGACAGCAGGACTTCCGGCACCTCACGCCCGTTCCACTCGCGGGGACGGGTGTAGTGCGGACAATCAAGGAGATGCGCGCCCTCGGGAGAGCGCACGCTGAACGAGTCCTCCGCCGCGGAATCCTCGTGTCCGAGGACCCCGGGCTGCAGGCGCGCCACGGCGTCGATGAGAACCATCGCGCCGAGCTCGCCTCCCGAGAGGACATAGTCGCCGAGCGAGATCTCGAGGGGCTGGAGCTCCTCAATCACGCGCTCGTCGATGC